>JAHWIT010000170.1 GCA_019322455.1 Candidatus Woesearchaeota archaeon | reverse complement strand
CAGAAATAAAAAATGAAAAATTATTAACTATCTGGAACAAATTTCCTCTCTTTTATGAGATAGAATTAACAAATTTTGAACAATATCTTTGTTTGTTAAGAGACGGAGATCCTAAAATAGTAAAACATTATGAACAGCTTAGAGAAAAAGTCTGCCACTTTTAGTTGTATTTCTAACCACAACTTATCTTTATATCTTATTTAATCATTATCTTATTCTAATATGATTGAAAAAATAATAAAATCAGCAAAATATTTGCTATTAATAGGAGCATTAGCATCAGGATGTTCAGGTAAATACAATAATCTTCCTATTGCAAACAAATCATATTATCCATCAGAGGCCCAAATATATAATAAAAAAACACCAAAATCTGATGTAATTCAAAGAGCATCATTCTATGTTTTTTTTGATCAATCTAAAGAAATAACTCCTGATAACCTAACTTGGAATTTTGAATACAGATTAATGTTTTAGTCAGTAAAAACCCAAAACCTTAAATAATACTAATTCATAATAGCCTATAAAATCGTTAAAATAGGTTCATAGTACTTGTTTTCTCGATTATATAAGGAGTAGAATAAATAATGTCTAAAATAAAGAAAGGAGATAAAATCAAAGTAGATTATACAGGAACATTAGAGGATGGTTCTGTATTTGATACATCAGAAGGAAAACAACCATTAGAGTTTACAGTAGGAGAAGGCAAAATCATAAAAGGTTTTGATAATGCAGTTATTGGAATGGAAAAAGGGCAGGAAAAACAAGTAAAAATAGAATCAAAAGATGCTTATGGAGGCCCAAATCCAGGCATGATTAAAAAAATTCCAAGAGACAAACTTCCACCAAATCCAGAACCAAAACCAGGAATGATACTTGCATTAAAAACACCTGATGGAAATCAATTTCCAGCAAGAATCAGAGAAGTGAATGATAAAGAAATAACAATTGATCTAAATCATCCATTAGCTGGAAAAACATTAAATTTTAAAATAAAAATTGTTGATGTTTCTTCTTAAAGTATAGGAGGTAGAAAAATGGAAGGAAAAGTAAAGTGGTTTAACCGAATGAAGGGATACGGCTTTCTTGAAGGCGATGATGGACAAGAGTATTTTATACATCATTCCCAAGTTGCAGAAGGCACTTTCTTAAGAGAAAATGACCGTGTATCCTTTGAACCTGTTGAATCTGAAAAAGGTAAGCAGGCTCAAAATGTTACTTTGCTTCAGAAAGGCAGCGAAATTGCCCAAGAAGAAGGTAGCGAAGAAGCACCACAGGAAGAACAACAAGAATAAAAACAAAATCAAAAAAAGGATAAATTCTATTTTTTTATTTTCTTTTTTTAAAAAGAATTTAATTAGCTTAAGCCATAATCTTCTTAAAAGCATCAAACTCATATTCTTTTGATAATGCTTCTAATTCTTCATCTGTTTGTTTTCCAGCTCTTCTAGTATTTTTAATTTTAATTCCAAATGCCTTTTCAATATTATTATGTGTTATATTGTCAATCTGTTTTTCTGTCATCCCTTTTTCTCTAAGAAATTTAATAAACCTAGGATAATAATGAAAAACAGGAACACCAGAAGCATAAATTGGTTTTCCATTACTATCAAGAGCTTTTCCTAATTTTTCCTTTCTAGTATGATATGCATGATCTGATTCAACCCAAGGAATTCTTCCATCAATTAATGCCTGCAGCATTTCTTCCTGCATCCATTTTAATCTTAAAGGAGGATTCATCTTTCGAAACAATCCATTTACCTCTTTCATCATTTCATCATACATCATTGCGTGATGTGGAGTTATTCCGCAAGTCATTTTAAAACTAACATAATCTCTCATTTTTTCAATTCTTTCCAAAGATTTTGGAACAGAAACATGGCATATATGCAAAGTTCCTTTAAACCCAGCTTCTTGAGCAAACATTATCTGATCTTGTACAGATTTATCTTCTGATTCAGCAGGTCTTGCTAATGTATGAGTGTATGGTTCATCAGGATTCCATAATTTTGGCTTCATAAAAGCCTCTTTTTCGCAATGAACAGCTATCACTCCTCTATAATCTAAATCAGCAAGAGTATCATAAACTAATCTTTGTTTATCTTCTTCAATAATTTCCAAATCTCCAGTTGACCTTCCTGCAAACATCTTTAATCCAACAACTTCATCTAATTCATTATAAGCTTCAACAATTTCTTTTATCTTTACTGGATTAGCTGTTACTCCTGCAAACAAGCCGTAACCCATATTAAAATTAGGATATTTGCTTTTTAATTTATCCATTGCACAATCTTTATCAGCTATCCTTTGTATTATCAGATCTATAGAAGTTATAGGAGGAGAAGTATTTGGCATTTCAAAAACAGCATCTAATCCAGCTCTATAAGCTGTTTCTAGACCATGCTCTATTGTTTCTTTATAACTTTGCTCCCAATCCCTTAAATGCACATGCGGATCTATCATTCAAAATCACTTATATCAATTTTATGTTCTTTTAAGTATTCCAAACTAAAGAATGTTCCATCCTGGCAGGTTAATCTATCTCCACAGACGCATTCTGAACACATTCCTATTCCGCACATATTGTTTGTCTCAATTGAAGAATAAATATCTTTAGGCTCTACTCCTAATTTTTCTTGAATTTCCATTGCTTTCTTCATAAAAGGAACAGGTCCAATATTGTAAAAGCATGAATCACTTAAATTCCTTTCATTTAAATCAGAATTCATTACATCAAGAACTCTTGCAACAACTTCATTATCTGTTATAGGAACAAAATCTGCATATTTTCTAATTTCATCCTCTAAAACAACCTGCTCTGGAGAAGTTATACCATAATAAACAGTAGCATTTTTTCCTTCATCATATGCTCTTTTGGCTAATTTTGGAACAACAGCAATTCCTGTTCCTCCAGCAACTATGTAAACATTATATTTATCACTAACAGGAGCTTCTGCACCACATGGCCCTCTTATCATTAATTCATCTCCTTCTTTTAATTCAAATAATGCATGAGTTACTAAACCCTTTTCCTTATCAGGATCATATTCTCTTCTTTTAACAACAAATGTTAATGGATGATTTCTAACAATAGAAAATGGTTTTTCTCCTACTTCTGGAACCCATATAAATGCAAACTGGCTTGCCTTATATTCAATCTCTCCTTTAAGTTTAAATATTCTTAAATCATCTCCTCTTTGTTCTATTCCTCTTATCTTATATGGTTTATACTCTGCCAGTCTTTTCTTAGAAACAAATTTTCCAGCAAGATTTGTTTCATTTCCAGCATCTTTTTTCAATGCAGAGAAATAATCAGGTCTTAATAAAAAAGGAACCCTTCCAGTGACAGTTCCTACTCCTTCAACATTAGCTCCTGCATCTCTCATTCTTCTTACATCCTCTCCTATTGTTACTCCAGCCATTCCAATAATTGGAACTCCATCTCCAACTGCTTTTCTTACCTCAGCTACCCTTTCTAATCCTATTTCTCTTATCCATTCTCCTGACTTGCCGCCTTTATGACCCTTTGGATTATATAAAAGAGGCTTTCCTGTATGAGGTTCAATATAAACTTCAGGACCAACTGTATTAATTGCAGCAATACCATCTGCTCCATTTTCCACAGCAGCTATTGCTATCTCTCCAATATTATCAACATTTGGAGTTAATTTAGGTATTAAGATTGCTTTAGTTTTTTTTCTTAATTCCTTCATATATTTAGCTACAATCTTTGCATCACTTCCAATAGTTGAGCCAAATCCCTTTTTTGCATGAGGACAGGAAAAATTAAGCTCTAAAAAATCTGCAATAGACTCAAATTTCTCTATTAATTTTTTAAAATCATCAATAGAATTTGCAGATAATGAAATATTAAGATGCGCTCTCATATCTCTTCTTCGAAGCATTTCATATAATTCTTCATAACCCTTTTCCATTCCTGGATTTTTTAATCCAACTGCATTTCCAAAGTTTCCAACATCAATTTCAACAATAATTGGTTCTCTATTCCCAGAATTAGGAAGAACTTGATAGCTTTTAGAAGTAATCAACTCAATCTCAGGAATATTATCATCAACAAATCTAATCATAGAAGGCTTTGTTGTCCAAATCCCAGAAACAGTTGCTAATTTAATTCTATCTTCAAGCAAGAACCTCATTCTCTGCTCTCTTGTTCTGGTTGCTACACTCATTAATTCCCCCAATACATAGATTAGTCAGTTATTTATATAGTTTATTCTTATCTATTGTCGTGAATCAGGGACAAAAATAAAAAAATTAAGCTGCCTTATTAATCTGCTCATTAAGTTCTGCTAACTTTGCAACACAGACTTTAGCATAATCTTCTGGTACAGCCTCTTTCTTCTTAGCCCAAGGGTGTGTTATTCCAGATGAGCTGCTGATTCTCACTAAACTTAAATCATATCCAGCATCTCTAAGTCTTGTAGTGACTTCTTTAGCATCTCCTCCTTGCCCACCAACACCCGGAATTAACAAAGGAATATAGTGCACTGCAAGTAATCTAGCTAAATTACTCAATTCCTCAGGAGAAGTTGCTCCTACAACAGCTCCAACTCCTGGATTATCTTTTGCCCATTCTATTATTTTAAAAGCAACAGCTGCGTAAAGAGGCATTGAATTAGCTTCAATAACTTCTCTTGCAAGATCTTTTGGTTTACCTTGATAAGATTCTGCTGTTTCTATAGCTTTTCCCATAGTTTCATATAATCCTTCTGAATCAATAATAATTGTTCTCAAATCCTGAAAATCCTTTGCTCCAGAATTTGTTGTTCTATCTAAAACATAAACCCCTTTTCCTTGTTCATCATTACAATATTTTGCAGGTTGTTCTAGGTTTTTAGGAACTCTTCCAGCAAAAGGCAATACAGAATCAAATCCCATATAAGAATGAACAGTTACTGCATCTGCCTCCCATGCTTCAAATCCTTCTGCTGCATAATTTGCACTTGATTTATCAATATCCCCTCTTTTATAATCCAGGATTATAGGAATATCTGGAAAATATTCTTTAAGTGTGTTTATGACTCTTGCCAAAGCTTTAGTTCCTTCATAAGACTCTTCTAATGGTCTGTCATGCTTTAAATAAAATCCTTGATTTGGCTTAAATGCCCCAGGCAAAACATTCTGTTCTTTCATTTCTGTAAAAACATCTTTTAGAAAAAAAGGCACACTCTTTATCCCATTTCTTGCATATTTCTCAGGCATTGCCTCAACAACAGGATCCAATCCCATGCATGCAATGCTTCCTGTTTCTTTTGCTGATTTTCTTAGTTTGTCTAGATAATTCATTTTTTACACCTCATTTCTCAACCTTAGGAAAGCCATGTTTTTCTCCCCAATTAAATGGATCTGCTCTCCATTCTCCTAATAATTTAACTTGCTCATCTATTAAATCTCCAGTTTCCTTTGCAACATCTAATAAAACATCATAAATTAATAGTGATCTAACCTCACATTTTTGAGCCAAAGAACCAAATGCCTGAACTGCTTTATCTAACCCATAATTAAATATTGATAGAATATAATTTACAATTCCTCCTGCATCTCTTGCTGATTGAACTTCTTTAGCAGAACTACCTCCAGTAGACATTAAATCCTCAATAACTAAAACATTTTTTCCTTCAATTGAAACTTCATCAGTAAGATTAGTAAAATCACATTGGAGTTGTATTAAAGGAGTCACACCTTTTTCTAATAATGCTTTTACAGCATCATCAAAATAACTTTCTCCTTTATAAAAATCAACAAGCAAAGCCTTTTTACCTTCTTCAGGTATTCCTTCAATTTGTTGTTTTAAACCATGTCCTTTTTTGCTTTGTCTAACATACATAAAAGGCAATTGCTTATCATTTGCCATATAAACTCCATGTGGTATTGCCCAAGGGCATGTACTAGCTACTACATCATAACCTACTTTAGTTCCTACAGTGATACCAGTCTTGCAATGATATGCTTTTCCTTCTTCCATTATTATTAAAGGAACCTTTAATAAATCTGCAATACTTGTTGCAGGAGCAATTCCTGCAGTAGAAGTTCCTAAGATATAATCTACAGGAATATTCTCTGATTGAATTGTATCTTTAAAACCATTCGCAACCAACATTCTATGTTCATAAGAATTCAATAATCTTCTATTATCATTATATATCGGCATCCTATAACCTGATGCCCATGTATAAGGATCATCTGGACTTAAAGTAATAGCCTTTATTTCTAAAGCAGCTTTTGCAATTTGTTTACCTATATCTTCCATCCTAAAACACCCCTTTGAAATCACCTTTATTCTGTTTTAAATATTTTTCTATGATAAAATAGTTACATTAATAAATATTTGTGGTGACACTAAATCACCATAATAATTATATATTAGAAATAAATTCTAAAATATATGCAAAAGGTGTTGAGGGAGTTTAATCTAACAGACAATGAAATAAAGATTTACCTAACTCTATTAGAACTAGGCTCAGCTCTGGCAGGTGAAATAACAACAAAAACAGGAATCCATAGAAGAAATGTATATGATTCTATTGAAAGACTAATAAAAAAAGGATTAGTTGGTTATATTAATAAAAACAACAGAAAATATTTCAAATCAGCAAACCCAAAACACTTCTTCTCATTATTAGAGCAGGAAAAAGAATCATTAAAACAAAGAGAAAAAGCCTTCAAATCAATCCTTCCTCAATTATTACTATCAAAAAAACTAGCAAAAAACAAGCAAAGAGTAACAATCTTTGAAGGAAAAAAAGGATTAATCACAATACTAGAAGATATAATCAAAACAGGACAAACAAATCTAGTCTTCAGCACAACAGAAATACATATGGTTAAGGATTATCTAAAAATCTTCCACAAAAAAAGAATAAGAGCAAAAGTAACAGATAAACTACTCCTTGATAAAAAAGACATTAAAAGAGCAAAACAACTAGCTAAGTTATCTTATACAGAAGTCAAATTAATGCCAAGGGTATTTGATTCACCAATGGCTGTTAATATCTATTCAAACAAAGTAGGAATGTTAATCCTATCAGAAGATCCAATTGGAATCCTAATAGAAGATGAACAAGTTGCTAATTCCTATAGAAAATACTTTACTCTGATGTGGGAGATGGCAAAGGAAGTTTGAATGCAGTTATATCATAGAAATAATCTCAAAACTCATCAGTTGATTCATAAACTCCCATTTTTACTTCAGCTTCATAAAGACACATTTTTTCAAGTTGGCCAGATTCTCGAAGCCCATCAAATATAGCCTTCCTTTACTGTTTTCCATACTCTGGATTAATCCATTCATACATCCTTTTGCAGAATTCAACCAAATATTCTTTCATAAGTGTTAAAAGTT
>JAHWIT010000169.1 GCA_019322455.1 Candidatus Woesearchaeota archaeon | reverse complement strand
GTTAGGTCTGTCAAATTTTGCACTTGCCTTCATCAATGATTTATACAATGTTCTGTAATACACTGATTTCTGAGTTTCAGGAAGAAACTTTGCAAATGCTTTAGCAAATGGATCCTCAAAACTAGTATTTTTATCATCAATAACATTCATTATATGCTGCTTTAATCTGTCATATCTCTTCTTTGAAAACTCAATATCCTTTATTACACCCATCTCAAGCCCGTCTTGATATTCACATATTCTTTTTGTTTTTTCAGGGCTTGAACTAGTTTTCAAATTAATAAATCTTCCAGCAACCTCAACATCCATATTCTGTATCTTCTTATTCTCATCAGCACCTGTTGTAAGAACAGTCAAATGCCCTGAAAGCCTTTGTATATTTCCATTTGTGTCATTTGTTGCATCCTTGTTTTCTGTTATCAATTTTATTGCTTCTTTAACAGCAGGATTACCATCTAATGCAGCCTGATATTCTGATATATACAAAAAATCATTCTCATTTATTGTATCAGCACTTCCAAACAAACTTTTATTAGAACATACCTTAAGCTTGTACACTGAAGTTAATATACTGCTCAACTCATCAAGTATCAATGATTTTCCGCTTCTGCTTCTTCCTTGTACAATTATTGACAATCCATAAGCAGCACCTATAGTTGACAATATACAATTTCCATCCTCTTCAAGTACAGGAATCACATCTCCTCCACACAATTTATTTGAATGAAAATAAGTCAATAATTCTCTATAAATATTATCTCCCTGCTCATACGGCTCTGATACCTCTAAAGGAGTTGTCTTAATCTTATCTTCAAGTAATTCTGGAACCTCTTTTTTATCTATTAGTGGAATCTCCTCACTTTCTTTCTTTTTTCTTGATTTTGGAACAGGCTTTATTATTGGTAATTCAGGCTCAGTAAAATCTGGCTTTTTTGTTTCTTGATTCTCACAAGTTGGAGTATTATTTTTATAGGTTCCATTTCCTTTAGAGACTTCAGTTTTAGGCTTTCTAATTATTTTTCTTCTTTTTAATTCTCTTGCTCTTTTTTCAATTTCACTTAGTCGATAAGGAGGCCCTGCATTTGGCTTGAATAGATTTCTTGTCTTGTATCTTCTTTGAAATTCTTCTTCAATAAGTTTGTTTGGATCTTCTTCATCTTTATGCTGCATTTTTATCACCATATAATTTCCAGTTTAGATCATGGGTCATACTCAATAAATCACCTTCTGTTGTTGTATTCTTTACATCATAGCCTAATGCTTCAAGCATCTCAGTGCCTTTGCTTTTATTTCCATAAAGAAATATTGTTCCTCCTCCTGCTTTTTTAATTGCTTTTCCTAAATACCCAATCTCTTTTTCTAAATCCTGAATTTGGGTGTCAGAAACAATTACAATATGCTGGGGATTTGGATTAGACTGCACAACATTAAGTATTCTTCTTCCAGGTATCTTTGTTCCTTGATTTAAGTATGTAGTAATTGTATCATCTATCTTATTCCTGTCAATTGTATAACCACACACTACAACATCCACTGCAAAATCAACTACAGCTACTTTTCTTCCATAATCCAATGCAGAATGCGCTAAAGCAGTGCAGCTTAATACAGGAATTGAAAGATAACTCTTAGGATTTGGCATGCTTGTACTTGAATCTATTACAATTAAAAGATCCCTATATTCACTTTTTACATTATCCCTTCCATTCTTTCCAACTCGTTTCTCTGTTGTAACTCCTGGAAGCAGTCTTCCTCCTCTTGAAACAGATCTAACAACATCTAAGCTGTTAACCTTATTTCCTACATTCCATCTGTCATGAGATTTATATGAATCTCCGCTGAATTTTCTTCTAGGAGGAGGAATCTTATATTTTTCAGCCAAACTGCTGTAAAACCATTTCTTTGCATTATCTCTGTCTCCAAGGCCGGTTCCAGCAATTACTCTTTTGAATTGCTTCATATCTGTTTTTTGTGCATATTTTTTAATTTGTTTTGATGTTTCATCCTCTCCTAATTTGCCTGGTTTTTTATTTTTACAAGGCACAAAATCCTTTGCTTTGTGCTTGTCTATTAAACTCTTTTCTACACTTTTCTGCTGATTATTGCATTGCCCTCCTTTTTGTTTATTGTTTGATTTCATATACTTGTCTACTACTCTTGCAAAATCTTCAACAGTTTCAGGCCATTTATCAGAACTGCCTAATGATCTGTTGATAATATCATCAAGTTTTTTAGCATCAGCCTCCATCTTTTCATCAACATTTACTGCAAGCCCCTGAATTCCCCATAATTTCTCATAGCTTCTCATATACATATTCCAGAATCTATCCTTTTCTCTGCCTTTTGACATCTTTTTGTAAAGCTTAGGAATAGAAGTATCTCTTTTTTTTATTGCAGTTGTGTTTCCAACCATATCTGCAAAAATATTTTCTATAGTTTCTGCCTTCTTAATATTCCTTACAATCCTGTCAGCATGATCAATTAGCTGCAGCATTGTTTGTAAATCATGAGGGCATACTTTATGATGAATCAACTCATGTTTAAACACAGGCTCTAAGTAGCCTTCTCCTACCTTTGAAACTAAGTTTGGATAATGTACATGTGTTTCTAATGTAGGCATATCAAAAAAAGCAATCTCATCTCCCATTTCTTTGTCTGCTTCTTCTTTTTTAGTGTGAACAACTGGAGGAGCAACCCTTGGTTTGCCGCAGAATCTATATGCTCTATTCCATGGTCTATCAAAATCTACTGTTCTATGTCCTCTTACAATTGTTTGTATCATTTTAATCTTTCAGCTACATCATAAAGTGCTGTTGAAAGTGAAAACTTTGCAGGAGAATCTATATTTGAAACTTCATTATTTATCATATCCATAACTTCTTTCTTGCTGACATTTGATTTATCTCCATGTCTATAGACATCATACACTATTCTTGTTAATTTTTCAATAACAGGCGCTTTCTGCGCAGCCAAATCATATGTTCTTTCTGCTTTTTCAAACAGCTCAGCAACAAAAGCAGGCCTGTCATTTTCATAAAAAGCATCAGCCTGTACAGCCTTGTCTGTTGGAACTAATTTATGGCTTAATGTATAAGGAATAACAGCTCTTAATTCCTCTAATCCAACTTCTTTCTTTCCCAGCCACCATGCAAGCCCTGATGTAAAATTGAAAATAGCTCTTACACTTCTTGGAGTTATCTCATTCTCAGTCATATAACATAAGTTATCTCCGCTGGCAGAATAATGAGTGCATTTACTGCATAAGGCATTTCCAGGCTTAACCCTTGAAGCTAATCCCTTTTTCTTTTTGCTTACCTCTTTTCTAGCCATAAAGCAGTAATTGATTTCTGCAATAAAATAAGCAAGCTTTGACATAGCTTCCTCGCTAAACTTCATACCACTAATTTCATGTCTTGCCTGCCTGAAATCCTCAACTGATAATGAAGATGGCTTGCTGTTTACAATATTTTCTAATTCTCTTTTTAGATTTTTATTTTTTCTATTGCTGAAAAGCTCTATATACCATGGATTCAGTGAGCTTGCTTCAATCTGCACATCTAATCTATCTAAAAAAGGAACTTCTAATTCACTATTTCCAGCATCAGCATAATTAGCAGTTGCAAATAACGGACCTTGCGGTGCTTTGAATATTTTTCCCCTGTATTCAACCTCTCCGTCAGAAGCAATTGAATAAAGCATATTTCTTTGCTGAGGTCCTAATCTGTTAACCTCATCAATAATCCTTACCATTGACTTGACAAATGGTCTTGCACGAGGAACCTCTTTTCCTTCTTTAATCAATAATCCCATATCCAGCATAGCTAACATATCTGTATCACTAATTCCTTCATGACCTTTTATTGTAGCCTTCTCAATACTATCTAAAGAAATTCCATAAATATGATGTGCAACTAACTTTGCAATGCTTGTCTTTGATGCTCCAGGAGTTCCTTGATAAAAAACAGTTCCCTGATTCATCAAACAAGCTAAATGTGAAAAAAGCATAAATGAATTATATGATATATCTGATACAATCTGTTTTTCACTGCCAGCGTCATTCAAATTTATATGTCTTATATTTCCTAAATGAATATCCTTTTCAGGAGCCATAACTAATGCTGTTTTTTGTAAATAGTCATAAACATCATGACATATCCCCCTTGGTCCTGCTGT
This sequence comes from Candidatus Woesearchaeota archaeon, assembly GCA_019322455.1. Lineage (GTDB taxonomy): Archaea > Nanobdellota > Nanobdellia > Woesearchaeales > WJKL01 > JAHWIB01. The sequence goes on along the minus strand of JAHWIT010000169.1, from coordinate 13,776 downwards.
TGCTATCCTTTTCTTTGAAGGTAAAACAAGCTCAAGGGTTTTTGGCTGTTGTTTGGGCTGTGCTTTAACAGTAGCCTTTTTAGGATTATGGCTTATTTCATGCTTAGGATTATATTTCTTTTCTTTTGTACCAATACCTAACTTTTTTCCAAATCTCTCTTTCAAAATCTCTAAAAATCTTCTATTATGGTAAGTTAATGTTTGATCTGTCATTTTTTATTATACCTCGCTGTTGTTTCTTTTGATGATTTGATTACTTCATCCATATGAGCTTCTATCTCAGCCAAAACATCTTCATAAGTGGCTTTTTCACAAAGTTTTGGAATAAGAGAAACAATCTGTTCAGTAGAAGCTTTTAGGATAGTGTCTTCATTTGCAACAATAATATCATCATTTCCGCTTACAAATGGAGCAGATATCTTCTTCACATTTCTGCATGTAACAGGAACCATTGGATCATAATCCAGGACAGCTACATCTTGTTTACCGTTTCCGCCAAACCTTACTTTATAATCATAGATTCTTTTTCCAAGCTCTTCTAACTGTTCTTGAGTTAGATTTTCTCCATTTGGTCCAAGCTCCTGCTTTAATGATCTAGCAAATTCTTCTATTGTTGTTGCTCCTTTTAGCTCTAATGTTGTAAATCTCTGCTTTAATGCAGCTTCAAACTGCTCTGCATAATTAGTCATTAGAAAGTATAGTGCATTGCCTTTGTCAGAATTATTAATAGCTTTTTTCATCTCTCTTAGTAATTTCTTACTTTCCTCGCTCATCTCTCCATGCTCATTTCTTGTAAAAACTCCATCTCCTTCATCAATTACATTAAAATAAACCTTATCACCTTCATTTTCAAGAGAAATATATCTTTCAAATAATTGGGCGCTTCTATCTCTGTATATTGATTTTATGTTTTTAGATAAATCAACAACCTCAATATTTATTCCCTGTTCTTTTGCCTTTGCAGCATAATGATTAATTAATGCATCAATTGTAAAATTCTTTCCAACCCCTGGATCTCCGTAAAGAATAAATGCATCCCTGAATGAATTGCCGTTCATTGAAAATGGATTTGCCTTTTTCTTTGTATCATACTTCAATGCCTTTATCATTGCTGCTCTTAAGGCAACAATGGCATCTGTATTTCCAATAACTGTTTCAATCCTTGGCTTTTTGCTGTAGTCATAGCTTGGAAGCTCTGCAGGAAGATTTTCCGTGCTTGATGATGTTGCTTTGTTTTTTTCTGTTTCTTTTCCAAATTCCTTTTTTTGCGGAGGTGGTATCTCATTGAATGCAAGGCCTGTTTTGTAGATATTTATCTTATTAAGCTCTTTCAATGTATCAGGATGTATGTTTGTCTTGATATAATTCTTGCATATCTCTCTTAATCCGTCAAAGAAAATAAAATAATTGTATTTCAAGATAGCAGAATTATTTCCTGCTTTGACTACTTTCAGCTTGTTTAATATTCCTGAAAGCAGTGAATAATCAGATTTTTGATTGATATCAGAATAGGTTAGGTTATTTCCAGGAGAGATTATTTCATAGGATCTTATCCTTTCAATATCTTCGTCATTTATCTTGTTAAGCACTGCTTTTGACGCTGCATACAGGCTGTAGTTTCTAACAAGAGAAAGATATCCTTTGTCTTTTTCTCTCCAAAACACATGCTTTTCTTCAATTTTTTCAGCTAATGAATAATAAGCTCCTAAAAAGGTCTTTAGCAGATCATCATAATTACCAACATCATCTTCAGACACCCCAGGACTCATCCTTATCTTTTGGGAGATTGATCTTTCACAAGACAGGACAATCTCAGACAATGAACTGTTTCTATGAGCCTGTACTGATTTTGTTTTAAAGTTTGGATTGATATCTACATCAAACATCTTATTCACCTTTCAAAATTTTTTTAAAAAAAGAAAAAAATTAATTTGTCAGAGCATATCTCCTTGCTTTTGCTTTTGCAAGTACATCTTCTCTTTTCTTCTGCATTGTTGCTTCATACTGCCTGAATGGGTCTTTTGTAGTTTTTTCACTGCCTGGACTTTTGACGCCATTACTAGCATTTGCTTCATCTGCATATCTCTCAATTATGCTTGTTATTACTTCTCTTGCGCCTTTTGATACAGATTTTGCATGTTTTAATGGAGCATCTTCCTTGCTCTTTTCTATGTATGAACTTAACAATGATTCTCTTCTGTTTCTGTCATCTCTCATCTTTAGAAGATCATCCCTTGCTTTTCTAGATGATTGGAAATCTTCTTTAGCAATAAAGTAATGTACATTTGCTTCTTTTACATCTTCCTGGATTACATCTAATTTTGCATTATAATCCTGGATATTCTCGTACAATACTTCCTGGCCTTCTTCAATCTCTATTCTTTTCTGTTCTAATCTTTCTATAGTTGCAACTGTATTGCTAAGCATATTGTCAATTGTTTTATCATAGCCTGGTTTTGCTTTCTTTCCAATATAGTCGTTTCTTGCTTGATTGTTTCTTGTATACTGCTCTTGTATGGATTCAAGAAATTTTTCTCCTGATTCGTGTTTATCATAATCTGTGTTGCTTAACTTTGTTAAATGTCTTGCTTTCCCGTTTATCTCATCTCTTTCTGATTTTCTGTTACTCATTCTTATTTTTCTTCTTTCTACAATTTCTTCTGCTTCATATAATAGATTAGTGATAACATTATCCAATACCTTGTTTTTATCAACAGTCTTTGGACTTATTCGCAGTACCTTTTGTAATCTTCCTAAAATTCCTTTATACTGCATATCCTGCAGTCTTGCTTCCTCTTCTTTAAGCAAAGGTGCAAGATCCTCTTCTAGCTGGGCATTCATTCTTCGTAATTTTGCTTTTATATCATCTTCAGCTTTGTTCTTTGTAACTCCATTGCTTTCTTCTTTTTCCTTTTCTTTCTTAGAATCTCTAACACCCTGAAGATAACCATCATAAGCAGAGTCTGTTTCTTCTGCTAATTGCTCTTGTGCTACTCTTGCTTGTTCAGCATTATATCCTCCCATAGATGCATTTCCTTCTTCTTCTACTTGTTCTTCTAATGTTTCCTCTTCTTCTGCAACCATAGTTAATTTTCCCTCCCCACCTTCTACAAAATCAGGTTGAAAATCTGGTGCACCGCCATCATGGCCATTATCTCCTTCTGTCATTTTGTTTTCCTCCCCAACATTTTGTTGGAATTTGTTTTGTTTTATTGATAGATTGACAATTTCTCCATTGCCATTCCTAACAGCATAAACGTCAGAACCGTTTGCTTCTGCAGTTCTTTCCATCATCTCATTATATTCTTCTTGTTCTCCCATTTTAGAGCTCACGCTACTTTGAATTTTTTTTACTTTTATTTCTTCAATAAAATCCTGTAAAGTTAAGGAATAATATAAACTTAAGTTGTAGTGCTAACAACAATTGATCATTCCTTCAATTTCTTTTTTTGCTTCTTCGCACTTTTGAATCATATTTTTGTAAACATCAATTTTCTCTTTAGTATAATTTAATTTCAAGTATAAGTCAATTAACTTATCTCCTACATCATCTTTTTTTTCTGCTGTCTCTTTTATATCTCCTGCAGCTTCAATACATTTGTCTTTATATTCAGTAGCTTTCTCTGTCAATTCATTTATTCTTTTTGAATATACTCCAATAATTGCTTTATAATAATCAACACCATCCTTAATCATTTTGCCTGGAGAGCCTCTCCCTCTAGGATCTCCGCAAAAACAGCCATTATAGACTCCTGTATAAAATCTATTGGTTAAATCTATTGATTTAACATTTTCATCAAAAAGCTCGCTCAATTTTTTATCTGATTCTTCAAATTCTTTTTCAAGTTTTTTCTGCAAAGACAATTTTTCTTCTGTATCTTTTTCATATACTCTGCCAGAAGGCTCTTGATTAGCATAAATTTGAACTATTTTATATATCATAATCCTTTTTTCTCTTCTTTTCCTCTCCATATCTTGAGCTCTCTTGTCTTTTGGAAAATATCTTTCTCTTTTAACTTGTTCTATTAGGTCATCTACAATTTTTTTTGTATCTTCTATAACCTCAATTTGTTTTGATTTTCCTTCATACATCTTCTTTTCCCTCTTTATCATAAACTATTTTCTGATCAATAGAGCCAGTAATCATTTTGTATGTATCATTTACTCTATTTTCAATATTTTCTGAATATAATCCTTTAAAAGTCTCTTTTGCCTTTTCAACAAAACCATTTATATTTGGAGAGAAATACCATCCTAATACAGCTCCAGCTGTTAAACCTACTAAAAGACATGTTCTCCGTTTTGGTCTATTATGCATTGTCATTTTCAATCGAGTATAAAGTAAAAATAAAATATAAACTTAAGTTGTTGTGTTAAATACAACCTTTTATATATGAAAATAAAATATCTTCTCTTGGTTCTAATTCTAGTCTTTTTGTTTTTAGAACCGATATTGCATCATTAAGCACTTCAAAAGTTTTTTCATATGAATCTATTTTTCTATTGTATACCTCTATCTTATTTCTTGCAAGGTCTAATTCCCTATTTGTTTCCATCAATGCAACATTTTTATCAACTTCATCACTTTTTAATAGCCTGTTATACTCATTATCTAATCTATTTGCAGTTTCATTTAATTTTTGCATTTCTCTTTTTTCTGTTTTATTCTCCCTCATTAATCTTTTCCATTCTCCTTCTTTTCTAGCTAAATAATCATCAATCCTTTTTACAAGGCTTTCCTTAACTACATCAGCATAGCTTTTCCCAGTAAAAACAGCCTTTACACGCATGCCCCATCGTTTATACCATGGAGAATCATCTAATCTTTTTATTTCTTCATCAGCTCTCTTTTTATATGTTTTAATAATATCAGAAACAAAGTCTCTCTCATATTCTTTCCTTAGTTTGTCACATTTTCCAGCATATTCATTTACTAATCTTGAAATATCTCCTTCTTTGGAATTCTCAATTATTTTATCTTCTTCAGGTACAAAATCATCTTTAAATTCTTCATTATTTTTTTCATCCATTTAGACCACCTTAATATTTTTAAAATAAAAAAATTGTTTTAAGCAACCATTGCAACTTCTTCTAAAACAGGTTTTTCTTCTGGTCTTGCAGCAGTTCTTTTTCTTCTTTCTTTTTCTTGTGCTACTACTTCAGAAAAAAGCATTCTCCTTTCAACTGCATTCTCTATTCTTGCATCTAACTCATACAGCTTTTTTTGGTAAGCTTCTCTTGCTTGTCCTTCTGAGTTTTGCATTCCTTCTCTTAATTGGTCGCTGTACTGAAGTGCAAACATTAGATATTCGCCGTATGCTCTTTTTACATGAACCATTTTTTGGTATGTTTGTTCTTTCATTTTAAGTACCTCCCACATTATTAATTTTAATATAAGTTAGATAGTAAGACAACAATATAAACCTAAGTTGTAGTAGAGAATACAACAGAAATTAATTTTTAATATATTATTTATTTCCAAAAAAAGATTCCAATTTTTCTTTAAGTTTATAATCACTAGGAAAAAAAGGATGCTCTAAGGGATATTGTTCACTACGATGGATGTAATACATAATAGAGTTTAATTTTGAAGGATTAAATCTTAATTCCTCTCTTTTCATTTTCTTGAATAGTATGATTAATGAATTAATTTCTTTTAATCCTTCTATTCTATCTTTTTTATCTCTTTCGAATATATCATGATCAAAGTCAGAAATCTTTACAAGTTCTTTTGCAAAATTTATTTTATCGTTTTCTTCAATTTTAATATCTTTATAATATATTCTTTTTTCTAATCTTAAGCTTCTGATCTCTAAATCATAATATTGATCCCACAATTCTTTTTCCTTTTTTTCAGATTTTCCATATCCAAATGAATAATGAACAATGTGATTAGGATATTTAGGGAAGATTTCAATAATCTTTTTAGTTATATCTTTTATAGAATCATCTAAATTTCTTTTTTCATCATATAATTTCCTTCTCTTCTCTTTGTTTATTTTATAGGTTTTTTTATTGCTATATTCTAAAATCAACTTTTCAATATTTTTTTTTGATTCCTCACTTAAAGGAATTCTATCTTCATCTGAAATTAATGAATATCTAATTTGTTTCATGCTCATTTTCGATCAATATAATCTTATTAGATTCCTCCTTAGATTGCGTTTATAGATATCAATGCTTTTTATTGCATCATCTATTGATCCTTTATGCCCGTTTTGATGGTAAAGCTCTTGAAGTCTTTTTCCTTCAATAACCTTGATATTATATCTTTTAGCTTCTTCCTTTACCTTGTCTTCAAATTCATTATTAGTTACTAATAAAGCCAGCCCTGCATTAGTAAAATGCCTTCTCTCCCTGACTTCATAAACTAAATTTTCCATCTCAATCGTTCTATTGCCTTCTTTCTTTATCTTATTGCTTCTTAATTTGTAAGGAACCTTTCCATTTGAAGAATATTTAGCCTCAATAATAGCAAGATAAATCCTTCCATGCTTCACATAATTATAGCTGATATCAACCTGCCTGTATCTATATCTTGATTTATAGCAGTAAACATTTCTAAGAACATTATCGCATCCAAGTTCCTTTAGCAGATTCTCTAACAATATTTCAAACTTGATTCCTTTAATCTGTTCTTCTGTTTTCATGAATATAACCTTCAATTTTGCTTTTATAAGGCCCATACATATCCTTTGCAAAATGTACAGCCTTGATAACTGCATAAGCGCCAGATAAAACCTGAACTATATCACTGTCAATGCAGTAAGCAGCTAGTCCAGCAACAGCTGCTTTGATAAAATTAGCTTTAGCATTCTCTCTCTTTCCTTCATATCCTTTTACTTGTTTAACAAGAAACTTCTTTGTTTCCTTTAGGATTCCTTCTAATTCCATTTTATTCCACCAAATCATCCAAACATTTCAAATCTAATTGTTCAACTTCCAGAACATCTACTGTAATATTCCTTACAGGAGTACAATGATTTGATAAATGAATATATCTTTGCCTGTCTTGAATTCTTTTTTTAAGATCATATTTATCTTCACTTATATCAAACAGATAAAAATTACATTCATGAACTTCTTCTGGCGCTCTGCGTATATGCCACATTTCCTTTACCTTTACTCTGTACAATTTAACCTCAGAATGCCTTGAAAGATATTTTCTTGTTTCATCATTTATTTGGAATTCTCTTCTAATTCCTCCTTTTATTTGATGCAATTCATCGTATATTGTTTTTAATGGTTCAACAAAAGGCTCATCTTTAGATTCAACTTCTCTATCAATAGAATCATCAATAACGTTTTTCAAACTTTCTGATAAGGCGGGATTATTTCTTAAAGCCTTTTCATATTCTTCTACAATTATCTTAAATACAAAATTTTTTTCTTCTAATCTTTCCTTAATAGATTCTCTATTCTCTTCATCTTTTCCATACTCACTAAAATCAAGTTCCATTTTAATTGTAATTATGTTTGATATTAACTTGCTCAATACTTGTTACATCATATCCTAAATGAATAAGATCAGTAAACTGCATAGAATCCTGTTTTATTATTGTCAATACCTCTTTACGGTTTTTTTTCTGAAAAAATTCATTTACCTTCTTTTCTATTCCGTCTTTTTTCTCTGCAAAAACATAGAAATAATTAAAATATTTTGGATCTTTTCCTTTTCCATAAACAAAGTTTTCAACTACTCCTACTTTGTAAAGCTTGATATCTTTTTCTGAAAGTTTTTGTATATATGATTCTTTTATCTCTTTCAAAGATTTATATATATGATTTTTAACAGCTTCTTCATTTATGTTTTTCTGCCTGATGCTCTCCATCACATTTTCACATTCAAAATCAATTTCTGTTTTGAATTCTTCAAAATCCGGGTCTCCTTCTTGAGGGCATGGTTCAAAATGAGGAGCCTTTTCCAATTCAGTCATTTTTTTCACCCCTTATTCAACCTTTTGCCTCATAGTAACCTGGACAGGATCATTCTCATAAGCTAAAGCAGTTCCAACAACTGGATTTTGGATTAAATATAGATCTCCTTCTCCTTCATAGTCATTCCTTTTTCCTCCTCGCATAGTCTCCATATTCCTTAAGAATGAAACAAGATTATCCTTTCCTATATCTTCAGCATCTCCTTCATGAACCCTTGCAACAATTCCAAATGATTTTGCTAGTTTTGAATAAACATCTTCTAACAAAGCATGATGGCCAAAGAAATCTGTATAAAAGATTGTTCTTTCTCCATCCTTTATACCAGCAACAATGCCAACCTGTCCATCTCTTGGTTTTGCTCCTATTGCTTCAATATAATCTTCAACATTTGCATGCCTGTCAGCATAGCAGTAACTTCTTGTTGGATTCATTCTTCCAAGAAAAGTTGTAGTATTCATTATATCCCTCCAAGCATCATGCTGTTCAACATCACCTGCTCTTAAAGAAGGCATTACAATAGTTGTATTCATACCATAATGTCCTCCTGTATGAGGCTCTTTTTCTTCTGCACAATTTACAGGAAGATAAACATGAGAATGAGGTCTTATTAAAAAAGGAAATTTTGAATACCTTTTTTGAAGGCCTGCTCCTTCAAGAGTCATGCCCCCAACAATCAAAACCTTATTTTCCAAATCATTTTTAACAAGCAATTGATTAACTGAAACTCCTCTGATAGAAAAAGTTCCAGTTTTTCGCATTGCATCATTAAGCATTATTACTCTTTCCATAAAACTGTCTTTGTCAATAAAATTTCTTCTGGCATATATCGGAGCAACTGCAAGGCTTCTATATCTTCTCACATCTCCAATTGTAATATCATTTTTTTCTAGCATATTCATCACCTTTAAAATTTTAATTGTTACAAACTTGTTTGTAACCTCAAAATCTTGATTTTGTTGTTAAAGGTGCCAAAAATCTTTGATTTTTAAGCACCTTATTATAAGTATGGAGGCCAGGGAATCTCAAGGATTCCCGGCTCCTATTGTTAGTTTATAACAATTATAGAATCTTAATTAGTAAGAGAAAGATATAAACATGAGTTGTAGCACAAAATACAACACTAAGATGCTTTAAAAGTCAAGAAAAAGTTTTTGTTTGAAAAAACAACAGTCATATAACTTTCCTTAATATTATTATGATCATCAAATCGTTTTATCATATTAGTTATTAAGTAAGTAGATAATATAAACCTCTGTTGTAGCAGTAATCACATCAGTCCTTTATAACAATTCCATCCAAAAATCCCCATTCATTAATAAAATTATCATCAATCTCTTTTCCTTCTTCTTCCATTCCTTTATATTGTTCATATAATTGAATAATCTTCAGCTTAAAATTATTTATAGCACTATCTTGATCAGGACCAATTGCATTTAAGAAAACAATTCCATCATTATATATAGCTTCATAAGCCCTTGGATGAACTTTAATAGTTACAGGAAATGGATGATTTAATCTATATCCCTCTATAAGAGAATCTAATTGCACTATTTTTTCAACTCCTGTTTTTCTTCTATCATATGGCATTTTAACATAATTAAAAGGAAGAACTTAATAAAGCTGGTGGATTTTCCAAACCTTAATATACTCCTTATTATCTTTCTGAAATATGAAGGCATTATCTTTATTTTCAGGAGGATTGGATTCTGCTTTGGCTATAAAATTAGTGCAGGAGCAGGGAATTGAAGTAATTGCATTGAATTTTGTTAGTCCATTCTGCACTTGCATTGGAAAAGGATGTTCTATTGTAGAATTGGCTAAAAAACTAAAAGTTCCAATTAAACTAATGGATAAAGGAAAAGATTATCTCAAATTAATTAGGCACCCAAAACATGGTTATGGAAAAGGAATTAATCCATGCATTGATTGCAAAATCTTTATTTTTAAAAAAGCAAAACAATATGCAAAAAAAATTAAAGCTAAATTTATTATTACAGGAGAAGTTCTTGGACAAAGACCTATGTCCCAGCATTACAGAACATTGATGTTAATAGAAAAAGAAGCAGGATTAAAAGGAAAATTAGTAAGGCCGTTATGTGCAGGATTAATGCCTGAAACAGAGGCAGAAAAAAAAGCCTGGATAGATAGAACAAAACTGCTTAAATTTAAAGGAAGAAAAAGAATTTCTCAACTAGATTTAGCTAAAAAATACAAGATTGATGGATTTATGTGCGGAGGCTCTGGCTGCAGATTAACAAACAAAGAATTTGCAAACAAGTTAAGAGACATTTTCAAACACAAAAAAAGAATACAAACAAATGATCTTCATCTTTTGAAATTTGGAAGACATTTCAGATTCAATAACTCAAAGATAATCGTTGGCAGAAATCAGCAAGACAATGAAAAATTAATGAAATTAAAATCAAAATCAGATTATGTCTTTGAAGTTCCTGATATCGGAAGTCCAATAACAATTCTTCAAGGCAAAGACATTGAATTCGCAGCAAAATTAACAGCAACCTATTCAGATGCAGAAGATAAAAAAGTTCTAGTCAAATACGGAAAAAACAAATTATCCAAAAACATCATTGCAAAACAAATTCCAAAAGAAAAAGCAAGAAAATATTTGATTAATTAATTACCCATATAAATATCCATAATATACTTCTTCAAAACACTTCTTTGAACAATAAGGCTTTCCAAAAAAGGTATGTTCTAAAACTTCTTCAGATATTTTTTCCTTACAAACTAAACAAGTAAGATCCTCTCCAGGTTCTACTTTTCTTTTGACTACCTTAAGTAATGTTAACAAATCATCTTCATTACTTTGATTATCCTTTTTAGGAGTTTTTTCTTCTTTCATTTTTTCCACACAAATATATTCTTCCACTGTAACACATATGATGAATCCCGGAGTTAATTTCATCCTGCCTGTATTCAACTAATCTCTTTAAGTGTTCTCTGCTATGAGGCCTTACTGAAGCCATGTCTATACTCCATGGCTCTTTTTTGTGTCTTACTGCTCCAAACTCTTTGAGCTTTTCAACCATCTCATCAATCTTTCCGCATTCAATTACTGCATCATAAAACCCAACATATCTAGGCCATTCTTTAGAATGATCAACAGAACTCTCCAGTCTAAATCTATGCATATCAAGGTCTAATCCTGGAGCAGGAGAAGATATTGTATTGACATATGCTCCCTTAACACCTTCAATTGGTTTTTTCTCATTCAAAACTTTTTTCAATAATCCTTTTGCTTTTCTTCTATTTTTTGCTCTTAGATAAACATGCTTCTTGTCAAAACTATGCCCTAAAACACCATATTTTTCTGCAAGTTTAGAAACTTCATCATAACTTCCTTCTTCAACAAAAACACAAACATATACAGATTCTTTTCTCTCAGCATTACTTACCCTTTCCAATAACCTTTCTAAAGGTTCTGATTCATTTGTCATTTTTTTCATCATCCTTCATAAATTCCTTATAATAATTAAACAATGCTCTATTCCTTCCTTCTTCAATTTTTGGAGGCACTATTTCCATTAAATTAGGAAGCGATGAACGATAAAATATATTTCTGCAGCGTTGATATATTTTTTTATGCTCTTCTCCGCATTCTTTTTCTAATTCATTCATAAAATCATCAAAAAGAGGAGCCTTAGGTACTTCTGCTTCATCATCTTCTATTGCCTGCTTTACTATTTCTTCAGCATGTACTCTTATAAAATTTAATACTCTTAAAGAAATATATTCTTCAAAGCTTTTTACACCAAAATATTTTTTTAATTCTTCTTCAGTTAAGCCAGCCAAGCAGAATGTGCTTTTGTATCTCCTTAATTTTTGTTCAGGAGGTTGTTTATCCTCTCCCCCTGGATTATAAAGGCATGTATAGTGCTCATTAACTTCACATAAATCCCCTTCATAAAATCTTCTTCTTGGCCCTTTATGCTCGCAATTAACAATTAACCCTATATCACAGTAAACAGCCATTGTTTCTCCATCATGCAATGGATGTTCTACTTGTGCAGGACACGGCTCTTTATTCTTTAGAGCTTCATTTATCTTATCCTCAAATCCGTCTGGTGCAGATATTCTTTCTGACATTTTACTATATAAAATTATTTTAAAATTATTTAAACAAGTGTTGTTCAAAAAACTACAACTTAAATAAAATTTTTAAATTTTTTAATAAAAGGAAATAACTATGATCTTTAATCAGTTAAATGTACAGTCTTACTTAGATAAATACCTTTTACTTTATCTTTAAGCGCAGCAGGAACTTGTGCAGGTTTTCTCTCAACCCATTTACCAGTTAAAAAAGGTCCTTCATTAACATTATGAGCAACTTTAGTTTCATATTCTAATATTGTACTAAATAGCTTTTCGTAAGTAAACTGATTAGTAGTTCCTATAAGCCAATTCAGAACGTCGTCATGGCGTAATTGAATAGGCATATCACTAGCTAATCGCTCTAATTCGCCTTTCACATCATTAGCCTCTATATCTTTTTCCAATTGAATGTGAAATTTCACAGGTTTCATTTTAAATATTACTAGGGGGATTAAATATATATTTTTTTCTATAAACAGATATGCAAAAATTTAAATTTTATGCGTAACTTTTTCTTTAGTATTAAAATACTGCCCTTCAGTTATACTTAGACTTTCTGTATCCATATCTAAAATACCATAAACCCTTATTCCACTATTTTTATCTAAAACATAAAATGGTATTCGGGAATCTCTAAAATAATAACTATCCTTCCGTAGTTTTTCAAATCTAATAACTTCCCTTTTTTCTTTTACCATCCTTCTTAAATCTACAGTTAGTGCATGTTCTAAAAAATACCCTTTCCCATATAGTGCTTCTATAACTTGCCTTGCTATTTCTTTTTTCGACAGCCTGCATTTTTTTCCAACTTTAACATTAATGCCTCTAACCATTACATCTCTTCTTGTAATTATTGACCCAATTACTGACCTTGTGGCTTTTCTATATTCTGAATCTATTTTATATGTATTCCATAGATGAAAAAATTTTAGATCTTCACTAAAAAATGAATTAGAAAACAGTTCTAGTAAATGTAAGCTTTCTTTTAGTTGCTGGCCTTTTCTATCACATATTTCTCTGTCGATCTCAGCAGATTTATACATGCTAGATAAACTTTTTGTTTCAGATTCCAGTTGTTTTTTTTCTGTCTCAACTAATCCTCTTATCTGGTCTTTTGCTTGTTCTCGTAAGTTCGCATCTTCCATTGATATAAATCTGCTTATATACTGGTATGAGCCAAACAATAAATTAAGCATATCATCAATCAATAGCTGGCAACCCTTTTGAAAACCTGCCTTTTGGAAATCTCGTTTAATTCTAGTACTTTCATATCTAAGCCATATTCCTTTGAGCTTTGCCTTATATTTTTTTAGAAACTTTTTATCTGCTATTCCTAATAAAACTCTCCAATCATCTATTTCAGTAAGCCAACCATATAATGGTGCTATCCTATAAAAATCTCTATCCATGATCCGTGAATGAGAATCTGATTCAAGAACCCCTTCATCAGTAGAAACAATACCCTCAGAGCTTACTCGAACAATCCTATTTAATGGGGCAACTGTATTATACAATACAAGCTCATATTTTCTTTCAATAGGTTTTCCTTCTAAAAGATCATCTAAATGAATATTTTGTTTAATAACGAATTTTGAACCTTTTTTTCCAAATGTTAGTTCTTCTACCATTTTATATTATTATAATTTATTTTATATTTAAACAAATGTAGTTTTTAGAACTACACTTATTTATATAATTCTTTCTTAACTATATTTTGGTGCGGTT
>JAHWIT010000168.1 GCA_019322455.1 Candidatus Woesearchaeota archaeon | reverse complement strand
ACTGGATTTATATTATGAATATAAGACATAAAGAAAAAGAAAAAATTAAGGTATAAAAACCTTTTTATTTATCCGCAAGTGCCTGCACTGCCACCAGATGCAGATGGTTCATATCCAAATCCTGCTGATGGATTTGCAGAATCTAATTCTTCATCACATTCTGATGGTGCATCTTCAAATCCATTGCAGATTGTTGCTAATAACGAAGCAGGATCTCTTGAACTTTGTACTTTTACTCCATTAACAACAAGACCTGGACTTCCACTAATACCATACTCTTCATTTAGTTCTTTATGGATATCAAATAATGGGAATCTACCATTTAACCATGTTGATTGGTCTGCAAAGTTTTCCTTCATCTTAAATTCTTCATCTGTGGCATCAAAGCAAGATTTTAGTTTTGTTTTACTTACTTTAGCTTCTGTTACGCATCTTTCTGAATCTCCATCTTCTAGGAAGCATTCAAGATATGGTATTAATTTGCTGTTTTGCTCTTTTTCAATGCAGTATTGATTTATTTGCTCATCAAGTTCTTTTTCACCATGCATTACATAATAAACAAATCTTAGGTTGAAGTCAATCTTATCTCCAAGAAGTTTTACTACTGGGATTATTCCTTTTTCAATCTGAGTTCCAAATGGACAATGGCTCATTACAAATACCTCTACTTCTGGCTTATCTGATTTTGGAACATCAGCTGGGGGTTTAGGCTCTTGTGGTTTTGGTTTTTCTATTGTTGGTTCTTCATCTATATAAAATGCAGTTGCTGTAAATAGCATTTTACCATCTTTTGTTATATAAGAATCATATAATTTTCCACCAATATCAACCTTAAATGAATAGATTCCATGTTCTTCTCCAATTTTTTCTAGTTCTGCAGTCATTCCTTCCTGTAATAGATTATCATTTATGTATTTAACAGCTTTATCAGCTGCTTTGTTTGGATCTACTGCAGAAACTCCTCCTGTTATTCCTCCAAATCTGAATCCATTTGTAAATATGGATACTACTAATAGAATGGCTAAAACTCCAATTAAAACCTTTAGCATAGTTGCTTTTTTAATTTCCATTTAAATTCACCCCAAATTTGCAAAATATAATTCATATATAAAGATTTTGGTGTTTTAACTTCAAATCAAATTAAAACCTTAGAAAGGTATATATAAATGTTATACATAACTTCTAATTATATGGAGGATTGATAATATGAAAAAAATAATATTTGCTGTTTTAATTGTTGCTTTAATTGGTTTAGCTGGATGCCAGCAGCAAGGAAATGTAATAAATGTTGATGGAAATTCAGAGATTACTGTTGATCCAGATGAAGCAGAGGTTTGGGCTGGTGTTTCTGTTGTTGATGTTTCTGCTGATCTTGCTCAAGAAGAGGTAAATAAGATAATTAATGATATTGTTGATGGTTTAAGGTATAAAGGAATTTCTGAAGATGATATGTCAACAGAGAGGTTAAGCATATATGAAGAAAGAAGATGGGAAGAAGGCAAGAGCAAGGTTGTTGGCTGGAGAGCAACACAGATATTAAAGATAAAAACAACTGACATGAATAAGGTAGGCACTATAGTAGATGTTGCTGTTGATAATGGAGCTAATCAGATTCAAAATATTAATTTTGGTTTAAGTTCTGAGAAAGAAGCAGAATATAAAAAACAAGCAATTGCAGAAGCTACTAAGAATGCAAAAGAAAAAGCAGAAACAATTGCAGACAGTTTAGGTGTAAGATTAGGCAAAATAAAAACTGTTTCAACATCAGATTATTATTACAGGCCTTATGCGTATGCAATGGAAAAAGCATCTGGAGATGAAGCTGTTGCAGAGGCTGCAGTTGTTATGCCAGGAGATGTTACTGTAACTGCTAGAATCATCCTTGTTTATGGAATAGGCTAATTTATTATAATTTTTAGAAAATATAAAAAGACTATTTTTATCTACTAGAACTTTGATTACTAATGTCTATTAAACAATACTTGTACCAATCAGCAAAATTTTTTTCTTTTAATCTTTCCCAGTTTCTATTGAAAACTTTATAAGCAAGATTCTCTGTTCCTGGTTGTATTGAATAATCTACAGATTTATTTAGTATTTTCTTACCAATTTTTTCTGTAAAGAGTTTTGCAAATCCTTCTTCAATCTGATATGCATATCCTTCTAATATTCCTTTATAATAATGTTTGAAATCCTTTACTATTTTATGTGCAACAGATTCATGAATTAATGTTATTAGATAATCTTCAGCTGTTAGACTTAGAAAATCTCTTAGTTGCATGATTACATATGCTTTTTTATCTTTAGTTTCTATTGAGATTGGTGCTAAGCCTTCAACAACTCTAACTTCTAATTCAGCTGGTCTTTTTATTTGTGAATTAATTATTTCATCAGCAGTATCATAGATAGAATCCATTATTTTTTTAGATTCTTTTTTTTTAATTTTGATTAGATGTTCCATGTATTGTTTAAGGGTTTTAAAGTATTTATTAAATCTAGATTCAAATGCTCTTAGATTGTTCTTAACAGCATTTGGTAAATCTTTGCCATAAGAAGAAAGATAAGCTTCTAGATCTTTAACATCAGGGAAGAATAAATTAGTGATTATAGAATCTGTTTTATCTAGAGTTACTCCTTGGGATAGTAAATAAGTTAAATAATGACCTCTTTCTTCTGGAGAAACTTGTAACCTTTTAAAGATGTCTGAATTATTGTCTTTATTCTCTTTTGTTGGAGCATTTAAGGTATGATAGGTTACTAATAATGATGCTAAATAATCTAATTCAAGTTTTATATTTACCATATATTTTGTTTATTATAACTAATTTTTAAATCTTTTATTTTGTTACTACTTTATTAGATGGAACAATTTTCTATTTCTTTTTGTACGCAGCTACATTAAAATAGGTAGTTAGAAATCCTTGAAATCCACAAGCATCTTTTAGTTGTCTTAGGCCTGTAATTGTTTTATATACTGCTGGTTCTGTTACTGCTGTTATGCCTAAATCTAATTCTTTGTTTTCTTTTAAAACTAAATCTACTGTTCTTTCAAGGCCTAGATCTTGTGCTTTTTTTCTAGTTTCAGCTAATTTAGTATCTCTGTCAGCATTTGATTTAGCAATTTTTTCATTACGGGCTCTGGTATATTTTTTGGATTTAACTGCATATCCTTGTGTTTGTATTCCATGTTTTTTATCATAAACCTTGATAAATATATATTCTTCAGGCACTGGTGTAGGTAATATTTCTATGCCTTTGATTATTTTTGGTTCCATGTTCTGGATAAATTAAAGTTTTATAAAAAGATTCGTTATTTGTCAGAATTAATTTTAACTAATTTTCTTGGTTGTGTTAAAAAAAAAGCTGTTTTTAAGCCCATCATAATTGCTGTTTTATGAGCATCTCTTTCTTCTAATTCATCATCATCTGCACCATGAAGATTAGTAGCTAAGGCTCTTGCTGGTGAACCTTTATATCCATAAAAGTTTATGATTTGTAGATAAGGGCTTTTTCCTAGTTTTAAATCTTCAGTTAAATAGCCTCTTTTTTTGTCATAATTGAATGCTGGAGAATGTATTCTGTTCATTGTAATAAGTCTTCCTTTTGACTTATATTTGCCAACAGTTATAAATGTGCCATGATGAGTTAAGATTGCAATTCTTCCTGAATAAGTTTTTAGAAATTCTGAAACTGCGTCAAAATTTTCTTTTCTAAGAACATTTTCAAATGCACATTTTTGTGCTCTGTATAGATTTGCAACTTCTTCAATGCATGCTATTTTATTTTCTATTGAAGAAGTTAATTCTCTTTGGTCTGCTTTTGTCTTATATACCCAGAGAATTGCTTGTTGATCTTTTGGTTCAAATGAATTAAAGTTTACAGCTCCATCTAAATTTAATTTATCTTGTTTTAGAAGATTATCTACATAATTGCTTATTTCTTCATTTTGTTGTCTATATATAGTTGTAGTCATTTGTTTATAAAAGGGATATAAATATAAAAAGATGTGTTGTAGTAAAAACTACAGAAGTTCAAAGAAAATAAAAAAATTATTTTTCAGTATATTTGTTTACAATCCAGCCTAATGCAATTATTATTAATATTACAGGCCACCAAGGTATGTTTATTGCAATTACATTTAATTCAGTTAATAACCACAGCACACCAACAACTAATAAGATTACTGGAAATGTTGGGAATTTGCCTGTAGGACATGGTTTTTCTTTTTTCATAAAAATCACCTCTTATTATGTATAATATTTTAGTATTAATAAATGTTTTTCTTAAGATTTTGTCTTTTTTTCTTGTTTCATTTTTTCTACTGTTTGTTTGAAGGCTTGTATCTGTTTTTCAGACAGTTTTTCAAATCTGATATAATTCATTTTAATGTTTCTTAGGAATGAATTTTCTCTGTAGAATTCTTCTGGAATATTGAAAAGTTTTTTCATTTTTGGGTCTTTTATTTTTTGATTTAATGTTTCTTTCTGGCAGTCGTAGCATATTACAAACTTGTCTCTTCTAGTTACTGTTACCCAATTCTTCCTGCATTTAAAGCATTTTTGCTTGTATGATATTGGCATTATAGAATTGAATAATTTAAGTTATATAAGTTTTTCCCTAACATTTAAATAAAACTGGTATTTTCTTGTTATTATGGATGCAAATTTAATATGTATATTAAAAAGTAGGGGATTGTTTCCTTTAGAAATTGATGAAGAAGCTCAGCAGAGATATAGAGCTCAAGGCAAAGATCCTTCTAGATTAGAAAAACATTTTAGTCCTGGTACACCAGCAAGTGTAATAGAAAGGGATATTAGAATTGAAACTAATGTTCTTGAATTATATCAATTAGAACAAAGAGGATTGGCTGATTCTGAAGATTACAGAAGAAAAGAAGAAGAAATTAGAATAGATTTATATGAGCTTGATCATCCTACTCAGAGAGATGTTCTTGAAAAGATGATGAGGCCAGATCCAATGACAGGAGCAGTGACTGGAATAGACGGAGTAAATAGAGATATTTTTCCTGCTACAGGAAGCTTAAATGCAGGTCATACTATTGATTACAGAATCATAGATCCTAATAATTCTAAAGAATAATTCTATTCTCTATATTTACTAAAATCAAAACCTTGGTTAAAACTTTCTATGTTGAGTTTTGGAAAGTGCCATTTTCCGTCTTTTCCTACAAAGAATATAGAAGGGTTTTCTAGCTCTAAAAAATTATCTTTGCCATTAACTAGTTTCCAGCTATTATTTAATCTATATTTCTTTTCTTCAAAAGAATATCCTATGCCAGTAAAGTGAATTCCAAGTCTTCTTTTTCCTTTGTCATCAACAGTGTAGATTCCGTCATAAAGTTCATCTCCATTTTTACTTTCTAATTTTAAAACAGCTTCTTTAGCAGGAGAGTGATACCAGCTGGCAGGATGTAAGGTTTTAAAATTTCCTTCTGTAATATAAGAAACAACAATTTCATAATAAGAGCTTAGTGCTCCATGATTTAGATGTCTATTTAATATTTTTTCAAGTGCTCCGAGCCCATCTTGTGATGATATAAAACCATAATCTTCTTGTTTATCTTGAGAAGGACTTGTAAAATAAGTTTCCTTGTATACAAACATAGTCATTTTAATTATATAAAATAAAAGAAATATAAAAAGTTAAGGTAAAATCATTCTTTTTTCTTTTTAACAAATCCCTCAAAGGCTTTTAAGACTTCTAAAGGAGTTGCAAAAACTACTGTGTTGCTTTTGTCTGAAGACATGTCATTTATTGACTGCAAAGTCCTAAGATGCAAAGCACCAGGAGCAGTTGCTAATGTTTTTGCAGCTTTTGCCATGTTATCTGCTGCAATTACTTCACCGCTTGCTTTTATTATGACTGCTCTTTTTTCTCTTTCTGCTTCTGCTTCTTTTCCAATAGTTCTTTTTAGCTGTTCTGGAAGTTCAACATGCTTTAATTCAACTGAATCAACTTTTATTCCCCATGGGTCTGTTGCTTTGTCTACTATTTCCCTTATTCTTTTGCTTATAGTATCTCTTTTGCTTAGTAATTCATCTAGCGTAACCTCTCCAACAACATCTCTCATTGTTGTCTGGGCTAACTGGGAAACAGCATAATTAAAATGCTCAACTTCTATAATTGATTTCTTTGCTTCTGCTACTTTGTAGTATAATACTGCATTCACTTTAATAGAAACATTGTCTTTTGTAATTGCATCCTGGTCAGGAACATCAATTGCCTTAACTCTAATATCAACTCTTTCCCATGTTTGTAATACTGGGATTACTAATCTTAATCCTGGATTCATCATTCCAGAGAATTTTCCCAGTGTAAATTTTACTCCTCTTTCATATTCCTTAACAATCTTCATGCTTGAAATAAGCACAGCTATAACAAGAAGTATTAATGTTGAAATACTATATATTGCCATTTTAGCACCCCCTATTTTAGTATATTGTTTTGATTTGTCTTGCTATTTATAAATATTTTTGTTTGGATTCAGCAATAAAATCTCAAGATTTAAATAAAAGCTATTTTGAACTTATAGATATGGCTGAAAAATATTTTGAGAAAAAGGTAATTGAATTTGAAGGAAAACCTTATTTTCTTTATGAAAGGGAGAAGGGTTTATTTCATATTGTATTATCTATTGAAGTTCATTCGCGAAAATCTATAAAGTGTTGTTGTAATAAAGATATTCTAATATCTGGAGAAGATATTAAAGAAACTTCTAATCAAGATATTACTCTTGCTTTAACATATCCTCTTGATGAGAATCCTACAGAATACATAATAGATGAATGCAGAAAATATGCAAAAGTGTCTTGGCATGATTATGTATCTTTAGATTTAGATAATTTTGCTAGAATGGCGATGGATTTAAGAGATGGAGTTGGATTAGTTACTTTTTCTCCTAAGTTATATAATAAAATAATAGATAATTAGAATTATTCTCTATATTGACTAAAATCAAAACCATGTTTATTTTTTGTCCCAAAATAACGACGACAATACTGGGAAAAAATATTTAAAGGAGTTCTTAGACTGCTTTTTAGGGGATTTTATGGGAATAAGAATAGAAGTAATGACAAAAGGGAGTATAGATAATCCTGAAGCTAGATTAATTGCAAAAAGACCTGTTAAAGTCTTTAATATCAATGATGATTCTCTAACTTCTGATGAAGTAAGCCAGATAGAAAGGCTTCTTTCAGATCCTGTTGGGGATTATGTTGCGAGCAATTCTTCAATTCTGACAAAGATACCAAAAGAAGAAGGAATTATAGAACCCCCAGATATGTTTATGGAAGTCTCTCCTAAGCCAGGAGTGACTGATCCAGAAGGCCAAGCAGTAAGAGATGCAATCAAAAAAATGTTAGGAAGAGATATTGGAGAAGTCTCATATGGTATTCAATTTTGGTGGAGAGGAAAATTAGAGGAAGAAAAACATCTGCTGATGAAAAAACAGCTTGGAAATCCTCTGATCAATGAATTTATTTTTGCTAATGTCAATAAGGATAATGCAGTAAAAGGTATTGGATTTCATTTTCCTTCTGTTCCTGATAAGAATGTTGAACCCTTCCAATATGTAGATATCAATCTGACTGATGAAGGGCTTGTCAAATTAAGCGATGACAGGCTTCTTGCTCTAAATCTTAATGAGATGAAAACTATAAGAGACGGGCTTTTCAAAGATCCTGTTTTTTTGGAAAAAAGAAAAGAGATAGGATTAGGGCCTATGCCTACAGATGCAGAATTAGAAGGTCTTGCCCAAAGATGGTCAGAACATTGCTGCCATAAAAAATTCACAGCAGAATGGATATATACTTCAGATGATCCAAATGACAGATCTGGGTTAAGCCCTATAGTAAATAATATGTTAAAATCAATAATTGTCAGTTCAACAGCAAAAATTGCAAAAAATGTTGACTGGATGGTTTCTGTTTTTGAGGATAATGCAGGAGTTATTAAATTAAATGATGAGGAAAATATTTCTCATAAAGTTGAAACACATAACCATCCATCTGGGTTGGATGGATATGGCGGAGCAAATACTGGATTAGGAGGAGTAATAAGAGATCCTCTAAGCACAGGAAGAGGTATGGAGCCATGTGCAGGAGCATATGCTTATAGAACTCCTCATCCAAAATCACTTCAAGACCTTCCTCCTGATATTCAATATCCAAAAAGAACATTAGAGACTGTCATTAGTGGAGTTGAAGATTATGGAAACAAGATTGGATTGCCGACTGCAAGCCAGCTTATCCTGATAGATGATGGGTATCTGAAGCCAGCTGTTTTCTGTGATTGCAAGGCAACTGCTCCTAGAGAAGTTGCTGGAAAAACAACGCATGTAAAAGATATTAAGCCAGGATATATTGCAGTTTCTATTGGAGGCAAGGTTGGAAAAGATGGTATTCATGGTGCAACAGCGTCATCCATTGCATTGTCATCAGATGCAGAGCAGAGACAGGATGTAAATCAAAGTGTGCAGATAGGAAATCCGATTACAGAAAAAGGAGTCATTGAAGTTATGATGACTGCAAGAGATATGGGAATTGTTGAAGCAACTCAGGATTGTGGAGCAGGAGGATGGAATTCTGCATTAGGAGAGTTGACTGAATTATTACAGGAATTAGAAGAAAAAAGATATACTATTCAAGAAGTTTTCAAAGAAAAGGGAATAACAGAAAAGGCAGATTATGAAGCTAGGATTGCTGTAGTTCCTGTAGAAGTAGGATTGAACAAAATTGCTTCTCCGGTTTCAGACCTTCTTAAAGAAGAGATCAAATCAGGAGAAATATTTAGAATAAAAACAAATGGAAAAGGAGGCTCTGTTGTTGATCTTACTCATGCTCCTGAAAAATATAAAGGAATGGCAGGCTGGGAAAAGAAAGTTTCAGAAGCACAGGAAAGAGAAGTCATGGCTATAAAACCAATTAATCTTCCTCTTTTGAAAAAAATATGTGATAGCAACAATGTTGAATTGACAGTTATTGCTGAATTCAATGATACAGGATATTATGAAGTAAAAGACCAGAATACAACAATAAGTTATATTCCTGTTGATTTTATGAGCCAGGGCCTGCCTCAGATGATTATAAAAGCTCATCATAAGCCATGCCAAAATCAAGAGCCAAATATTATTGCTGATGAAGATCTTACAAAAACTGTTCTTGAATTGTTAGGGACAGCTAATATCCAGATATATGATTGGATTTCTACAAGATATGATCATGAAGTTCAGGGAAGAAGCTTCATAAAGCCGTTGGTTGGTATTGGAAAAGGAAAAAGCGATGCGGTTGCATGGCAGGGAAAATTAGGCTATGATGAAGTTGTTATTGAAACAATGGGAAGCAATCCATGGCATGGAGACATTGATGCTTATGAAATGGGAGTAAATAATGTTGTTGATGCGATTGGAAGGGTAATTGCTGCAGGAGGACATCTTCCTGACAGAGATACATATAAAATAACATTCAATGGAAATACAATATGTCCAAAGCCAGAAAAAGACCCTGAAATTGCTGCAAAAGTCTTGAGAATGGTCAAAGGAGTTTCAGACGCTGAAGTTGCTTTAGTTGCTCCAACAATTTCTGGAAAAGACAGCACATCTATGGAAAGAAGCTATATAAGCACAAAGACAGGAAAAGAAGTGACTCTAAAAGCAAAACCAGAAATTTTAATGAGTGCAATGGCTGTAATACCTAATGAATCTACATTAACTACCTGCGATTTTAAACTTCCAGGAGATTTAATTTATGTTGTAGGAGATACAAAAGATGAATTAGGAGCAAGTGAATATTATTTAATGAACGGGGAAACAGGAAGGAATGTTCCTATTTCTAATTTAGATGAAATAAAAACAAGATATAAATCTTTAACAAATGCAGTAGAAAATGAATTAGTTCATTCTGCTCAATATATTGGCAAAGGAGGATTAATAGTTTCGTTATTAAACTCTTCAGCAGCAGGAGATCTAGGAGTTCAAGTTGATAAACTTGAAAATATTGATGAAGGATTAGGAAGAGCTGACAAGATATTATTTTCAGAAACAACAGGAAGATTTGTAGTTTCTGTTCATCCATCCAAAAAACTAGAATTTGAAAAAGCAATGGAAGGATGTTATATGAAAGAAGTTGGATGTGTTAGAACTGATAAAGAAGTTTGTTTAAGATATAATGGAAAAAATATTGTCTCAACGGATCTTGAAAAAGTAAGAGAAGCAAATAAAGGAGAGATAATTTTCAAATGAAACCAAAAGTTTGTGTATTAAGGACAGATGGAACAAATTGTGATAAAGAAACAGCTTATGCATTTAATAAAGTAGGCGGAGATGCAGAAATCCAGCATATTAATCATCTGATAAAATATTATGATCAGATAAATGAAAAGCCTGTTTCTCTTGATGATTTTCATATTTTAGTTTGGCCAGGCGGATTTTCTTACGGAGATTATATTGCAGCAGGAAAAGTTCTTGCAAAAGAAATGAAAAAGTTTTTAGGGGAAGAAGTTGAAAAATTTGTTGAAGATGGAAAATTGATGATAGGAATTTGCAATGGCTTCCAGGCATTAATAAAAGCAGGCTATCTTCCTAATCTTGACGGAAAAAATGAGCAGACAGAAGAGACTGCAACTCTAACATATAATGACAGCCAGAGATTTGAATGCAGATGGGTAAAATTAGCAAGCCCTGAAAACAAGTGCATTTGGACAAAAGGAGTTGAAAGATTAGATATTCCTGTTGCCCATGGAGAAGGCAAATTTATTGCTCCTGAAAAAACAATTGACCAATTATTCTCGAATGGCCAAGTAGTCTATCAGTATTCTGATTCTAATTGGCAGCCTGCATTAGATTTTCCTCAAAATCCAAATGGTTCAATGAGAGCTATTGCAGGCATATGTGATCCAACAGGAAGAACCTTTGGACTAATGCCTCACCCAGAAAGATATAATAAAACACATAATCATCATCTTGCTACTTTACAAAAAATCCATAGCAGAGATTATGTTGATAAGAATAATAAAGTAGTACAAGAAAGAATGAAAATTGCAGGTGACTATTCCAAAGAAACTCCAGGATTAAAAATCCTGAGAAATGGAATAGATTATATTGTAAAAAATTTTAGATGAGGTGGAATAAAATGAAAATACTATTTTTAGGACAAGGATCTGGAAAAGATCCAGGATTTGATGATATAAATATTGATGGAAAACACTATAAAGAATATATGAAAGAAAGAGGAACAATTGTTCTTGAAAAAGTAGTTGAATCCTGTCATGGATGTCCAGACATAATGACTAATTACAGCGGACAAATGCAAAATCATATTGAAATAGAGGGAGGCAGGGTTGTTGCTGTGCTTCAAGGAGGATTATTATTTGGTTTACCAAGCATACAAGCAACTCAAGTTACATATCCAATAATATCAACACCCCTTGATATGGTTGCTTATACTGCATTTATGGTTCCTTCTGGCCATGCTTGTATTGCTGGAACAGGAATTGATAAAGAAGCTGGTGATAAATACGAAACAAAGCAAAGAGAAAAAGCTCTAAGAATAGCAGAAAAGATGTTAAGTTTAGAAGACAGCTGTGTTTATATCGCAGAAGATGACAGCAACGGAAAGCTTGCAAAAGAGCTTACTGCTCTTGGAATTCAATCAAAACAAGGAACAAATCTAGGAAGTCTGAATTTATATTATAGTGAAGGTGTCGAAGAAAAAATTCCTGGAATTGTAATATGGGCAGATTCTACAGAAAATCTCCAGAAAGGAGATTATTTTGATGATTCTGAAGCAATGCATAGAAATAAAGAATATGATAATGCAGTTCAGGTTAGAGGAATAAAGAATCTTGCAATATATGCTGCAAAGATTCTTTCATTGCAAAAACCAGAACTAAGAGAAAAAATAAAAAAAATTGGAGAAGACAAAAGAAAAACTTACAAAGAAAGAAATCTTCCATCTGAAATAGTTGATGGATGGAATAAAATGGTAGGAGGTAAATAAAATGCCAATAGATGAAAAATTAATTACTCCAGAGGTTATGGAAAATACTTTAGCAAGGGAGGTATTTCCTGAAGTTAGGGTTCAAAAAGAACCAAAGACGGGAAAAGTAAGAACAGTTTATGATGTTGGTGGTGAAACATTGATAATGATGGCAAGCGACAACTTATCAACACATGATGTTGTTCATAGAAGGCAAGTTTATGCAAAAGGAGAAAACCTTAATGCAATATCTGCTTATTATTTTGAAGCAACAAAAGATATAATTCCAAACCATTTTGTTAAAAGTATTGCACCAAATACATGGTTAACACTGAAAGCTAAACCAATTCTAGTTGAGATGGTTTTCAGGCAATATCTAACTGGTTCTGGATGGAGAGGTTATTCAAAAGCAGGTGGACAAGAAAAAGGTACGACTTTTTGCGGAGTTCCTTTAAGAGCAGGTTATAGAAAAAATGAGAAATTAGACGAGCTAATATTTACTCCTACTGGAAAAGGCCAGGTTAAGGATTTTCTTTCTGTTCCTGAGATGCAAAAGCTGGTTGATAAAGCTGAAGATAAAGAAAAGGCATTGAATGCAGATGATCCAAAATTAACTATTGATATAATAAGAAATAATTATCAAGCATTTGGATTGAGAAAAGCAGAAGATATTGATTATTTAGTTGAAAAATCATTTGCATTGTATAATTTTATTCACGGAGATTTGCAATCTAAAGGATATTTGTTAGCAGATACAAAATGGGAATTTGGTTATTTACCAGATGGAACAATTGTATTGATTGATGAATGTGTTACACCTGACTCTTCAAGATTCTGGAACAAAGAAAAATATGCATTTAATCCAAAAAAGAATGAATTTACAATTGTGCAGGATGATAAACAATATTTTAGGGATATTGTAGAGGCATTGGGATTGCATACACCTGACAAGAAAAAGGAATTAGCAGAACATTGGATGAGTGATGAAGAAATGAGAGGAGGTGTAGTAAAATACTGCAATATAAGAGAAGCAATAACAGGAACACAAACAGAAATTACAACAAAACCAAGGAAAAAAGAGATATTAGCTGCATTAGGAGATGCTGGTTATTTAAAATGAGAGACAAAGAAAAACTTGATTTAATAGGTAAATTAGATGAAAGAGAAAGAATTATAGCAGAAGACAGGTTAAAATGCATTTCTCCTGATGATGCAAAATACAGAAAAGCTTCTGAAAAACTAAGTTCTTATTTAAGTGCAGATGCTGAATGGAGAGCATGTGCTTTAATTCAAAAGGTTCTTCTTGAAACAAGGGTTGAATTTGAACAAGCAGAGCAAGAAAATCTAGAAGAAATAGAATCAGCATTAAAAAGAATAAGTCCATTAAATATTGATCTTCTAGAAAGTCAAGTTACTAGACATGATCAATTAGCTGTAATTGAAGAGAGTGGATTATACACTTCAGAAGACACAAAGGCATTACTGCATCCAGGAACAACTTCTTATGATATCTTAGATACATCAAGGTCTTATTTGTTCAAAAATGCATGGAAAGATGTGATAAGGCCTGAGGTGGGAAATTCAATTAAGAAATTGTGTGATTTAGCTGAAAGAGCAATGGATATTTTACAAGTAGGAAGAACTCATTTGCAGAATACTTCTCCAGT
>JAHWIT010000167.1 GCA_019322455.1 Candidatus Woesearchaeota archaeon | reverse complement strand
AATAATTATATCTCCAAATGGGTAAAAGCAGAAGAATTAAGAAAAGGAGATTTTTTAATTTTGCCAAAATTTAAAGAAGAAAGCAAAACCAAAAAATTGGATTTGGCTGACTATTATCAAAATATTCAGGTAAAGGGAAATAAAATTAGGCTTTTTTCAAGTAAGAAAGGTACGTTTAAAGGAAAATGGATTTCTCGATATATAAAATTAAGTGAGGATTTTTTTGAATTAATGGGTTGGTATCTAGCTGAAGGTTGTGCAAGCAATAAAAATAGGAGTTTTAGATTCACTTTAGGAATGCATGAAAAAGAAGAAGCAATTCGTATTAAAGTCTTGATTAAAAAAGCATTTTCTGTGGATTCAAAAGTATCGTATCTTAAAGAAAGATCTGTGATAGAAGTAAGAGGATTTTCAAAAATCATTGCTAGTTTTTTATTAGATTCGTTTGGTAAAAAGGCTAAAGAAAAATTTATTCCTTATTTTGTATTAACTTCAAATAAAAGAAATATTTGTAGTTTTTTAAAAGCTTATATTAAGGGAGATGGCCATAAAACTAATTTTGGATTTGTTATAGTAACAAGTTCTCATTTTATAGCTTATCAATCAGTTTTGTTATTTAGTAAATTAAATATCCTTCCAAGTGTTAAAAAATATAAAAATCAGGGAAAAGGAGATATGATATATCGAATTGCTTTATTTGGTAAACAATTAGATAATCTTATTCCAAATACACATAAAACTAAAACCTATCATAATAGATTTTGGGATGATAAAGATTTTTTTTATATTCCTATACAGAAGATTGAGTTTATTCCCTTTAAAGGAAAGGTTTATAATATTGAAACAAAAGATAAGACTTATTTGGCTTCTACCTTAGTCCATAATTGTGAATATAAATACGATGGGTTTAGGATGCAATTACATAGAGATGGAGAAAAGATTAAATTATTTACTAGACGTTTAGAGAATGTTACTAACCAATTTCCTGATGTTGTGAAGGTTGTTAAAGATAATATTGATGGTAATAATTATATTTTAGATGCAGAGATTATTGGTATTGATCCTAAAACTAGGAAATGGTTAGCTTTTCAGAATATTTCTCAAAGAATTAAGAGAAAATATGATATTCATCAGATGGCTAAAGATATTCCTGTTATGGTTAATGTCTTTGATGCAATGCAGGTTAATGGAAAGAATATTATTAAAGAGCCTTTTTCTTTTAGAAGAGAATTGTTGAATAAAATTATGAAAGAGGTTGCTGAGAAATTGCAATTAGCTAAAGAGATAATAACTGATGATGTTTCTGAAGCTGAAAAATTTTACAATGAATCATTAGATAAAGGAAATGAAGGAATTATGGTTAAAGGTCTTGATAAACCTTATAAGCCTGGTTCTCGTGTAGGTTATGGTGTTAAGGTTAAGCCTGTTATGGAAACACTTGATTTAGTTATAATTGGAGCAGAATGGGGAGAAGGCAAAAGAGCAAATTGGTTATCATCTTTTACAATTGCCTGCAAATCAGGAGATAAGTTTTTAGAGATAGGAAAAGTTGGAACTGGTATTAAGGAGAAGGATGAAGAAGGTGTTAGTTTTGCTCAATTAACTTCAATGATTAAACCTTTAATTATTTCTGAAGATGGGAAATCAGTTAAGGTTAAACCTTTTATAATAATTGAAGTAAATTATGAAGAAATACAGAAAAGTGTTAATTATAATTCTGGTTATGCATTAAGATTTCCTCGTCTTGTTAGATTAAGAGAAGATAAGCCTCTTGAAGAGGTAAGTGATATTTCTTTGGTTAAGGAATTGTATGAGAAACAGAGAGGGAGGTAATTAAGATTGTCCTTTACATGTATTGTTTACACATTTACAGGAATTTATTGAAGGGAAACCACAAGTTGATGATCTCAATTCTGGAGGATTTGGAACAAAATCTTTATTCACGCATTGTGGATAATATCCGCATAGATTTCCAACGTTTTTAATTTCACAATCTGAATCTTGTTTGCAAGAATAATCTATTCTAGAACAACCTGTAAGAATCAACATTGTGATAAGAATTCCTATGATTATACACAATATAAATTTTTTCATAAGAGTTAATTTGAAACTTAATGTATATAAATTTTATGCCCCTACGAGGATTCCCACATAAGGGTTTCACCCTTATCAACCTGTGGTGAGTTAGTACTATTTCACTTCGTTCAATAGTACAAACGCCCCTGCGAAGAATTGAACTCCGATTACAAGGTCCGCAACCTTGTGTACTATCCATTATACTACAGGGGCAATGAATGATATCTAAGATTATTTGTATATAAATCTTAGTAAAATTTTTAATTGGTTGTTGATTATTTTTTTATATGGATGAAAAACAATGTATTGAGTTGTTAAAGAAGTATGCACTTGATGAAGAAAGATTTAAGAAAGTTCTAGAGCATTCTAGAGCTGTGCAGAGAGTTGCACTTAGAATTGCAGAGGATATTGTTGCAAATGGACATCATGTTGATATTAAGTTTTTGATTTGTGCTTGTCTACTGCATGATATTGGAAGATTTAAATGTCCTCCTGGCAAAAGCACTATCAAACATGGTATATATGGAGCAGAGATTTTAAGAAAAGAAGGATTAGATGAAAGATATGCATTAGTTTGTGAAAGGCATTTAGGAAGTGGTATTGATAAAAAAGATATTGAAGAACAGAAATTAGATTTACCTTTAAAGGATTATATGCCTGAATCAATTGAGGAGAAAATTATTTGTTATGCAGATAGTTTGATTTTTGGGACAAAAGAAGGAACAATAGAAGAAGTTATTGATAGATATAGAAAAGAAGTTGGAGAGAAATTAGTAGAGAAGACTAAGAAATTGCATGAAGAAATAGAAAAATTAAGAGGAAAGTAATTATTTTTCTCTATTCATACATTCTTCTAATGCTTTCTTTTCTTTCAAATTAGCTTGTTTTAACCATTTTTTACAGTTTAAAGCTCTTGCTGGGCAGATATTACAAATGTTAAGAACTCCACATTTATGACATTCTTTT
>JAHWIT010000166.1 GCA_019322455.1 Candidatus Woesearchaeota archaeon | reverse complement strand
TAAAGAAAAACTTGAATTAATAAAACGGAATACTCAGGAGATTGTGACAGAGGAAGAGTTAGTTAAATTGCTGAAGAAAAAGAAAAAGCCAAGTGTTTATTTAGGGACTGCTGTTACTGGAAGACCTCATGTTGGATATTTTATGTGGGTTTTGAAGATGGCTGATTTTTTAAAAGCAGGATTCAAGGTTAAGTTATTGTTAGCTGATATTCATGGAGCATTAGATAATACTCCTTGGGATTTATTGGATAATCGGTCTAAATATTACAGCATTGTTATTCCTGCTATGTTTGAAGCTGTTGGAGCAGATATTAAGGATTTTGAGATTGTGCAAGGAAGTGATTTTCAATTAAAGGATGATTATATGTTTGATGTATTGAAGATGTCAACATTAGCTTCTGTGCATGATTGTAATAAGGCTTCATCTGATGTTGTTAAGCAATCAGAAAGTCCTAAGTTAAGTGGATTAATTTATCCAATAATGCAAGCAGTGGATGAAGAATATCTTAAAGTTGATATTCAATATGGTGGAATTGACCAGAGAAAAATATTAATGTTTGCAAGAGAATATTTGCCTAAGATAGGATATGAAAGAAGAATAGAAGTTATGACTCCTTTGATTCCTGCTTTAACTGAAGGAGGAAAGATGAGTGCTTCTGTTAAGGCTTCAAAGATTGATTTAATTGATGATATCAAAACAGTAAAGGAAAAATTAAATGCTGCTTTTTGTCCAGAAGGAATTGTTGAGAATAATGGTGTTTTGGCTTTTTGTAAATATGTTCTTTTTACAATAAAGCAGGATAAAAAAGAAGAGTTTATAATCAAAAGGCCTGAGAAATGGGGCGGCAATCTCAGCTATAAAAGTTATGAGGAATTAGAAAAGGATTTTGCTGCTAAGAAATTACATCCAATGGATTTAAAGCAGGGTGTTGCTGAAGAGATAAACAAACTTCTTGAACCAATAAGAAAAAAAGTTAAGGGAAAAGAAGAGTTGATTAAGAAAGCTTATCCAGAATGAAAGAGTTAGACTGTATTAAGAAGGCTTGTTCTATAATTGATAAGGTCTTTAAAAGATTAGTGAATGAATTAAAGAAAAAAACATTAAAGACTGAATTAGATGTTTATAATTTTTTGAAAAAAGAGATTTATTCAAATAAATGCAGATTGGCTTTTAAGCCTGTTGCTGCTATTGGAAAGAATGCTGCTGAGATTCATCATAAAGCAAATAAAACTAAGTTAGGAAAGGGTTTTTTAGTAATAGATTTTGGTGTTAAGTATAAAAGATGTTGCTCTGATATGACAAGAACAATATATATTGGCAGGCCTAGTAAAAAAGAAAGAGAAGTGTATTATTTGGTTTTAAATGCTCAAGAAACTGCTTTGATGTATGCTAAGCCTGGAGAATATGCTGCAAATATTGATTTAATTGCAAGAGCTGCTTTATGGAATTATTTTAAGAATTTTATTCATGGAACAGGCCATGGTGTTGGAAAACGGATTCATCAAGCTCCAAATTTAAAGCCAAATAGCAGATCAATTTTAAAGGAGGGACAGGTAATTACAATTGAGCCTGGATTATATTTTAAAGAAAAATTAGGAATAAGGATTGAAGATACTGTTGTTGTTAAGAATAAACCAGTTATATTAACAAAAACAACAAAGAAATTGATTATAATTTAAATTAAGAATTTTCCATCTTTTTGGATTAATTTACCATCAACAAATATTTTTCCTCCTCTGCGTAAATCTTTAATCATATCCCAGTGCAATGCTGACTTGTTTTTTCCCCCGCCTTCTGGATAAGCCATTCCTAATGCTAGATGAATCGTAAATTCTATTTTTTCATCAAAAAGAATTTGTTTTATGAACTGTTTAATGTTACTATTCATTCCAATTCCAAATTCTCCTAATTTACAGCTTCCTTGATCTGTTTTAATCATTTCTTTTAAGAGCTGCTCTCCTTTTTCTGCTTTTGCTTCTACAACTTTTCCTTTATGAAATCTTAAGAAGATGCCTGAAACTTCTCTTCCGCTATAGATTGCAGGATAGGTATAAGAAATATAACCTTCTGTAGAATTTTCTAAAGGAGCAATAAAAACTTCTCCATCAGGCATGTTTCTGTGGCCATCACATTTTATTGATTTTCTGCCTTCTATTTTGAACATTAAATCTGTGTTTTCCCCTGTAATTCTTACTAATTTACCTTTATCAAGTATTTTTTTAAGTTTATCCTGCTTTTTGCTTTCTTGTTTCCATTCTTGATTTGTAGCTGAGTAACAAAAATCTTCAAATTCTTCCAAACTCATTTCTGCATCTTGAGCTAAAGAATGTGTTGGAAATTCACAAATAACCCAATTATCTTTTTTAATATATTCATCGTGTATTTTTTTTGTAACTTTTCTTCTTAATGATATTTTTTTAGGATCAATTTTTGTTAGTTCTTTTGTATTATATTCTGCTCCTATGTTGATTGATCCATTGGCCATCTTAGCTTCTATCATTGCAAGCTTAGGAAAGTGTGTTAATTGTTCATTTGAAGCATTTTTGTAATAAGCATAAGTAAATCCAGGAACTCCTGTATGTGTCATAGGATATGCTCCTTTTTTTAGAATAAGTTTGTAAACTTCTAAGGCCAATTCTTTTGCGTCTATACCAAAATTAACTTCAATTAAATCTCCTTTTTTTACTTTGATTGAATAATTAACAAGAATCTCTGCTAATTTTTTAACTCTTGGATCTGCCATAATTTTATTTAATAAAATATAAGTATTTAAAAGTTTGGTTTTGTGTTAAAAATCAATTTATTTTTT
Organism: Candidatus Woesearchaeota archaeon; assembly: GCA_019322455.1. GTDB lineage: Archaea > Nanobdellota > Nanobdellia > Woesearchaeales > WJKL01 > JAHWIB01. The sequence goes on along the minus strand of JAHWIT010000166.1, from coordinate 6,633 downwards.
TTGGATAAAAAATGTAGAAACTTTATAAATAAAAACTAAAAAATCATTTCAAATTAATTATATGTTTCTTACATATCAAAAAGATTTATAAAGAACTTTTGCTATCTCAATAAAATGCCTGAAAATAAGGGGGTATTAGATAAGGTAATTTATTCTTACAGCGCTGGTTCGAATCAAGCTGAGGAGGAGAATAGGTTATTAAGAGAGACTGTAGATAAATTAAAAGAAGAACTTGATAGGTTTAAGAAGCTTCCTCTAATGATTTGTGTTGTTAAAGCTATATTTGAAGATGAGCTTATTATTCAGATTCCCAATGGAAATGAGTTTCTTGTGAATAAAACAAGTGAATGTGAAAACCTTTATCCAGGAGATTCTGTTCTTGTTGAACAAAAAAATCTAACAGTAATAAAAAAGATAAATAAAGCTAAGAAATTTGCAGTAGATTCTTTTGTTATAATAGAAAAACCAGATACTACATGGAAACAGATTGGAGGATTAAAGAATAAGATAAAAGAGATTCAGGAAGTTATTGAACTGCCGTTAAAGAAGCCAGAATTGTTTAAAGAAGTAGGGATAAGTCCTCCAAAAGGAATTTTATTGCATGGGCCTCCTGGAACTGGAAAGACTTTGTTGGCAAAGGCTGTTGCACAATCAACAAATTCAACTTTTATTGAGATAGTTGCTTCTGAGTTGGTTCAAAAGTTTATTGGAGAAGGCGCTAAGTTGGTTAAAGAGATATTTGAGTTAGCCAGGGAAAAAGCACCATCAATAGTTTTTATAGATGAAATAGATGCATTGGCTGCTAAGAGAATAGAGGTTGGAACTTCTGGAGAAAGAGAAGTGCAAAGAACATTTATGCAATTATTAGCTGAATTAGATGGATTTAAACCATTAGACAATGTAAAGATAATTGGCGCAACAAATAGAAAGGATGTTTTGGATCCTGCTGTGATTAGGCCTGGTAGATTAGATAGATTGATTCATATTCCTGTGCCTGATATGGATGGAAAAAAACAGATATTTGATATCCATACTAAAAATATGAAACTGGATGATGATACTAATATAAATCAGATACTTGCAACAATGGATAATTTTTCAGGAGCAGAAATAAAATCTGTTTGTACAGAGGCTGGTTATTTTGCAATCAGAGGAAAAAGAACTTATGTTAATAAACAGGATTTCTTAAAAGCAGTTGAAAAGGTCAAGCAGACTGAAGAAGAGAATAAAGATCATTTGCATATGTTTGGTTAATGCGAAGCATTAACAAAACGACTAAAAATCTTTGATTTTTAAGTATGTTTGGTTAAATAATTTGATTTCTAGAATTTGTGCAGTGCTAGCCAGTTACTTCCGTTCATCATCCTTTCGTCAGATGGTGTTCACTTGCTTCATCGCACTGTTGCACTTCAAAAGGTTGTTCCTTTTTATATTAAAGAAATTGAGATAATATATAAAACTGATGTTTAATAAACAGAAAAATCAATACAAATCCTGTATTCTCTTGGCTTGATCTGGCCTGCTTTTATAATTCTTAGAATTTTGAATTTTCTTTTTGCTGCAAGACAGGCTTTTTCTATTTTTTGCTTTGCTAAATCAAATTCATCTTGTTTTTGGAAGTCATAGAAATGGATTACTGCTTTTTTCTTTGCAGCTGTTAAGGCAATATCAAGGAAATTTTCTCCTGTTAATGGCAAAGGCATTAGGATTCTGTCAAACTTCTTTTTTAATGTTGGAATAATCATTCTAACATCTCCATTGAATAATTTAATATTGTTTAATTTGTTTAATTTAACATTTTCTACTGCAAATTGATGTGCAATTGGATTAATTTCTATTGCATAAACTTCTTTTGCTTTTGTATTTTTAGAAATAACTAAAGGATATGGAGCTACTCCAGAAAACATTGCTAAAATTGATTCATTTGGCTTAATTAATTCTGCTATGCGTTTTCTTTCTGTTGCTAATCTTGGAGAAAAATAAACATCTTCAATATGAAGTTTAATTCTAACAGTGTTTTCTTTGTATTCTGTTGTTTTTCTTCTTTCACCTGCCAAAATTTTTAGTTTTTGCCTTCTATAAATGCCGCGATGGATTCCTGCTTTTTTAACAACAACTTTGATTTGTTTATGTAAATTAAGCAAAGTTTCTGCAATTAATTTTTCTTTTTTTTCTAATTTAATTGGTATTTCAATTATTGCAATATCTCCAATAATATCATAACTTGTAACTAAATTTTCAAGTTCTTTTTTAGTTAATTTATTTTTTAAGGCTTGCCTTAAAGTAGTTGATTTCATTTTAGATAATAATTAGATAGGCTCCAACTAACATAAGAGAGGATACACTAAATCTGAAAAAAAGAAATTTTTCATGAAAGAACTTTCCTCCTAATAAAACTATAAATAAGGTTTCTAACATTAAAACTGGGGTTAAAAGCGTTACATAAGTCAGAGATAGTGCTTTGAATGCAAAAAGATTTTTAACCATTGCTAAAAATGCAACTAAGACTGGAAGGCCTTTTGTTCTCTTCAAACAATTTATTGTATCTTTATATCCATAAATAAATAAATGGAATAAGTTGAAGTTTATTGCAATAAAAATCCAAATAAGAAAAAGATAAGTAAAGATATTTGTATAATTTGTTATAACATATTTATCAAGCACTGCTGTTATGCTAAAGAGAAATATTGAAAAGATAAAATAAAGATTGTATTTTGTTTTTAAAAGATTTTTTATTGGAGCAGTTAAATTAGAAAGATGATGGTTTGATTCTAAGAGATAAGCTGAAATTAGAAGGATAACTATACCAATTATTTGTTTTGTTGTAATTGCTTCTGATAAAAAGAGAAGGGCTATAACTGCAACAAAGGCGGGTTTAAAATTTGATAATGGAAAAACTAAAGATATATCATTATGCCTGACTGCTTTTGAAAAAAACAATATTGCGGTTGTTGCGGCTAATGAAACTACATAGATTAAGATAAATATTTTTTTGTTTATGTTTAAATTTATAAAAGGAATTAAAAACAATCCAAATAATGCTAAAAATAATGTTCTTGCTGATTCAAAATTCATTGCGTGCTCTTTTAAGAGAGCTTTTTTTCTGAGCAGAACAAATATTGTTGAAAACACTACAGAAACAAATGCATAACCATACCAAGGGATTTCTAGAACCATTCTCCTAATCCTTTTTGCTGTTTTTTACCTTCTATTTTTACTAAATTCTCAATTGCTTTATTAACTCTTTCTTTTGAAAAGTCGTGTTTTTCTATCAGCAATTCAAATATTTTTTTAGAATTTATTTTTTTGAATTCTAAGTTACAATCCTTTTTAACAGGCATTTTTTTGATTAAGTAATAAATGTCTTTCCATGAAAAATCAAATTGTTCATCCCCCTTGGCTTCTTTGAACATATCATCAAAATTATCTTTATATTTTTTAACAAGCTTTAAAGCATTTTTTGGGCCTATACCTTTTACGCCTCCTGGATTATAATCAGTGCCTACTAATATAGCTAAGGCTATTAACTGGTCCTGGTCAATTCCAAGATTGTTTAAGTTTTCAGCAAGATTGATTATTTTTGGCTTAATAGTTACATAGGCTGCTTTAAATTTTCTTCTTCCGCTTATTGTCAGATTCTTTACTAATCTAGGAATTCCATATAACAGGCTGTCATAATCCTCACTAATTCCAGCAAATGCTTTTTTATCATTAATAATAGCTGCAACTTGTGCTTCTCCTTCTGAAGGAGCCTGGATTACAGGCAAACCTAAAGCTGAAATTAGTTTTTTGCTTTCTTCAATCATCTCTGATGTTAGAATAGAGGTTCTTGATGCATATTTTTTCATTGATTCTATATCTTCTTTTTTCTTTGCTTCTTCATATAGTTTCATTGCTTCTTGTTTTACTGTTTTTCTTTTTTCTCTTTCTTTTTGTTTTAATTCTGGTGGTTTGCCGTCAAATACAAAGGCTAATTTAATTCCATGCTGCATTAATTTAGTAGTTCTGTTAAATAATCCTGTTAAATGAGATGTTACTCTTCCTTGAGAATCTTTTAATAGAGCTCCGTCTCTTTGTCTTATAGTGGATAGGAATTGATATAGAATATTAAAAGAATCTACTGCAAGAATTTTTCCTTTTAATTCTTCAAAGGTTATCTCTTTTGCTGTAATTAAATCTTTGAGATTTGTTCCCATTTTATTCCATCTTTTTTATGATTAATCCTTTGCTGAATTCTGCATTTAATAATTCTTCTGCTTTTTTGGAAAGATTTCCTTTTATTAAGAATAAAACAGGCAATTTTTTAAACTGGCCTTGAGCAATCGCGTTAGTCAGATCAATTTCATTTATGTTTTTTTTATTTTTTGCTTTACAATAATATTTTAGTTCTCCAATAGCAGATGAAAATTTAACAATAGCATCAATTTCAGAATTTTTTCTTAAGATATTGTGTTCAATAATCTTGATTCTTTTTGATTCAAAGAATTTTTGTATATCTTTTAAGAAATAATCTTCTTTTGGTTTGAATATTCTTTTTAATATTGAAGGTTTTTTCTGTTTTTTTTCTTCTTGTTCTTGATGAAGTTTAATTTGTTTTTCTATTGCCTTTGGTTTGGTTATTTCTGATGTTTGTTTTTTTATTTCTTTAGTGGAGTGTGGCTGGGTTTGAATCTTTGGTTTTTGAATCTCTCTCAGAGGTTCTGGTTGTGGTTGGGTTTGAGGTTTTTCTATTTTTTGAGTTTGTTTTACTTCTGGTATTTGTTTTTTTGTTTCTTGTTGAGAAATATTTAATTTTGATTTAATTAAAACTCCTGCTTCATCATTAGTCAACAAATACCATTTCCAAAAAAGAATCTTTTCATTATTAGCAGTAATCTGGAGAGGAACTGCAAAATCTTTTATTTCTCTTAGAGCAACTCTATTAACTGGCTCTAATTCACTATCTCTTAATATCTTTTTTTCTTTAAGTAGATTAAAAGCTTTTTGTTGTTTATCATTTAGATGTTTATAAAGCTCTTGAAGTCTTGATTCTTGTCCTGGAAGGTAATAAACAGGAGTGCCTCCTATTTTTGTATTTGATATCTTTAGTTTATTGCTGCTTGCTAATTCAGACAAATGTGCAGAAGCAAATAAGATGCTTGTTTCTATAACTTTTGCTATTTGATTAGGGATTACAGGCCCTTTCATCTTAATTGTATTTAAGATAATCTCTTGATTTGACATAACTAAAAATTAAGAAAGTGCTCTTTAAATATTTTATTGTAAGAATTCAAGGTCTAAGCCATCTAATTTCATAATAGGTTACATCCCCTTCATCATCTACTATGCCAATCAACAGTCTTTTTTTAGTGCTATGAGCAACTCTGTTCTTGGCTGCAAAATCATACCATGTTAATGTTTCTCCTTCATGAACAGGATAAATGATCCATTTTGCATGGTCTTCTCCTGGTTTTACGCCTCTTTCATAAACTCTAAAATCAGCACCAAATTTTAAAGCTGTTTTTATGATATAGCCACGATTTCTTATATCTTTAAATACACAATATCTAATCCAAAAATTTGGTTCAATTTTTCTTGCTTTTTTTAAGAATTTTTCAAAGCTAATTGATTTGTTTTTTCCATCTAAAACCTTTAATTTTGCTTTTTCAATAAGATAAAGTGCTTCTAAAAGAGAAAGCTGAACTTTGCCTTCTTCTAATAAAGTGCCATATCTGCTTTGATTATATAGTTCTCTAGCAGCATCAGTAGATTCAGTAATGATTCGTTCTCTAGCAAAAACTGCCTTAACAATTATTTTGGGCTTTTCTTCTTTTTCTTTTTCTGCTTTTTTCTTTTTTGACATATTTGAAGATATTATTTGTTTACTTAAAAAACTTTCGTGTTTAAGACTTTGCCTCAAGTCTCGTTCGTTACGCACAAACAGAAGTGAAGAGTCACACTCGCTTCGCTCGTGCGGCTACCCGCTACCAAGCTTGAAATTGTGCTAGAGCTCATGCAGTCTTACGATACTTGCGAAGAGTCAGACTCACTTCGTTCGTCTGGCTACCTGCACTCACTGACCATAAATGGTGACTTGATACAAAGTCTTTGTTTAAAAAAGATTTATATAGTTGTGGAGGAATCAATAATTAAAATGCAAATTGTATTTTTAGGAACAAGCAGTGCAAAACCAACAAAGGAAAGAAATCATAGCTCTATTTTTATTAGTTATGGATCTGAGGGAATTTTAATGGATTGTGGAGAAGGGACTCAAAGGCAGTTAACAATTGCTGGGATAAAACCTCTAAAAATAACAAAGGTATTAATATCACATTGGCATGGAGATCATGTGCTTGGATTGTCTGGATTAATTCAAACTCTAGGATTGATGGGATATGACAAAACATTAAGGATTTATGGGCCTGTTGGAACAAAGAAAAGAATAAAGGCCTTGCTTGAGTCATGTGATTTTGAAGAAAGGATAGCTATTGAAGTAAAAGAGGTAAAGGAAGGTAAGTTTTATGATGGAGATAAATATTATTTAGAAGCATATGAATTAAAACATAGTACAAGAACTGTTGGTTACAGATTTGTGGAAAAGAATAAGAGAAGGATTGATATTTCTGCTGTTAAAAAACTTAATATTCCAGAAGG
>JAHWIT010000003.1 GCA_019322455.1 Candidatus Woesearchaeota archaeon | reverse complement strand
CATTTTAATTCTCTTCCCTGACTTTTTTCTCTACTTCCTCTTCAATTCCTAGTTTTTCAACTAGTTCTTTGAAGCGATTTCTAATAGTAACCTCTGTAACACCGATTGCATCTGCTATTTCTCTCTGTGTTCTCTTTTCTCCCAAAAGAACAGCTGCAATATACAAAGCTGCAGCAGCTACTCCTGTTGGACCTTTACCAGAAGTAACTTCATTTTTCTTAGCTTCTCTTAGAAATCTAATAGCTTTTGCCTGGACTCTATCACTTAAACCAAGCATTGAAGCAAATCTTGGAACATAATCTTGAGGTGGTGCAGGTAAAATCCTTATCTTAAGCTCTCTGGAGATATATCTATAGGTTCTTCCTATTTCCCTTCTTTCAACACCAGAAGCTTCAGCTATTTCCTCAAGAGTTCTTGGTGTTCCTAGTTCTCTACAAACTGCATATAACAATGAAGCAATAACAGATTCCATTGATCTTCCTCTTACTAATCCACGATCAACAGCTTGCTCATATTTCTTAGCAACTTCCTCATGAACAGATTTTGGTAATCCTAAAAATGATACTAGTCTCTGAAGCTCAGATAAAGCAAAAGAAAGGTTTCTATCTTTTGATTCGACCAAACGCTTTTGCCATTTAGTCAATCTGTAGTATTGGGCCCTTTTTGTAGGAGATACTTTGAAAAGCTCCCCTTTACCACGTCCGATTTCAGTAGTAAGCCCTTTATCGTGCTTAGTAAATGTTAAAGGTGCTCCAGCTCTTGTTCTTCTTGACCTTTGTTCCTCGTCAAAAGCTCTCCATTCAGGAGAAGCATCAACCATTCCTTCTTCAAGAACTAAGCCGCATTTGGCACATACTCTTTCCCCTCTTGAATCATCATCATAGAAATGTTTTGATTTACATTCAGGACATTTTGCTGTTCTTTTAGCAGATTTTACAGCCACTTTATCACCCATTACCTTAAGGTAGTAACATAAAATGTAAGGTATATAAAGTTATCGTTGAGGTTATATTTAAAGCTTACTGTTGGGAAATTCCCAAATTAAACAGGTTTATAAGTTTTTTGACGTATATCTATTAGTGAGTGATTAAATGGGAGAAGAATTATTAAAGGATTATACTTCAGATGGGATTAAAGTAACATTATCTGAAAATTTTAAACCTGTTCTCATGGAAATGGAAAATATATTATATGGAATAACACCAGTAGGTGAGGGCCTAGCAAGGATTTGGAAAATGGGTTACAGAACTAATGGGACCTATAGACCTTATAAAAATCCAGTTGTTGCTGATAATGAAACAGCTAAAACAGTTGGGGATGAATTTTTAGATAAAATTCTTAATGGAGAGAAAACTCCAGCAAGTTAATTTATTAATAAGAAAATATAATCTAATTCTATGCTTCCACTTGCAGCAATAGAAAGAATAGTAAGAAAAGCTGGCATAGACAGAATTTCTAGTAAAGCTATCAAAGAAATTAACAAAGTAACAGAAGAGCTTGGAGTTGATCTAGCAAGAGAAGCTGCTGTTCTAGCAGAACATGCTGGCAGAAAAACAATACAGAAAGAAGATATTAAAATAGTTGCTCAAAAAGATTAAGATTTATATGGAAGTTTTGTCTTTATTTTCTCATGGCAACTACAAAAACAGCTATAAAGAATCTTAAACCAGGAAAATTCTGTGTTATTGATGGTGAACCTTGTAAAGTTTTGTCATTAGCAACATCTCATCCTGGAAAACATGGGGGAATGAAAGCAAGATTAGAAGTAATTGGAATATTTGATAATAAAAAAAGAAGTATAGTAAAGCCAGCTTCTACAGAAATAGAAATACCAATAGTAGATAAGAAAACTGGACAAATTGTTGCAATAACAGGTGATACAGCTCAGATAATGGATATGGAGACTTATGAAACATTTGAAGTACAAATTCCTGAAGAACTAAAAGACAGAATTAAACAGGGTATAGAAGTTGGATATTGGATTTTAATGGGAAGGAAGATGTTAGTTGCTGTTAAAGGTTAAATAGTTAAAATAAAAAGAATTTCTATGAGAGAAATAGAGAACGTTCTTTTAACATACAGAAAAAATAAAAAAATGATAAAAGATTTTTTATCAAAAACAAATAATAAAAGTGATAAATATGTTCTTGGTGAATTGTATTTCTGTCTTTTAACACCACGATCAAAGGCTGTTAGGTGTAGAAAAATTGTAAATGAAATGAAATCTAAGAACCTATTATTCAATCCTAATAAAGGAAATATAAAGAAATTAATGTCAAAATTTGGATATGCTCTTACTAACAAATCAGAATATATAATAATTGCTAGTAAAAATTTCAATGAAATAAAAAATAATCTTACAAGAGAATGGTTAGAAAAAAATGTCAAGGGACTGGGAATGAAAGAATCATCTCACTTCTTAAGAAATGTTGGTTACAAAGGATTAGGAATAATAGATGTGCATGTTCAAAGATTTTTAAAGAAAGTTGGTTTATTTGACAGAGAAGTTGGGGCAGTAACTAAAAAACAATATTTAGAATTAGAAAAGAAATTTTTTGATCTGTCTAAAAAGTTAAAAATACCTTCAGAAGAATTAGATATAGCTATCTGGCTTTATCAATCTGGAGAAAAAGAATTTTATGGTTAGCCTCCAATTCTTCTGTGTTTAGACGTTACTAATAATTCTGAGATTCCTTCGATTAATTTTTCTTCATAAGTTATAAGATCACTGGCAGTAACAATACCAATTAATTTACCATTTTCAACAACAGGCAATTTCCTAATCTTTTTCTTAATCATAATATCTGCTGCATCTT
>JAHWIT010000165.1 GCA_019322455.1 Candidatus Woesearchaeota archaeon | reverse complement strand
ATTGATGAGAGCCACGTTAAGGATTATCTTTCGACAGTTGAATTAAGCGGAGTTGGTGAAAAGCATCTATACAATGTTAATATGATTTTGAAATGGTATCTAAATGCAGTGGGTTATAATATTAAGAAAGAATCTACAATTGAGTATTTGAGGAAATTTAAAAATAGCAAGTCAGTAGCACATTATAGGAAGGTGTTGTATCAAATCAAGAAGTTTTTAGAATATTACAATGTTGCTTGGGCATCAACGATTAAGCCCCCGAAGGATACAGTTTATAAGCCTCAAAGGGTGACGGATGATGATATTAAAAAAGCATTGGAATATTTTAAAGGAAATAAATCAGAATTACGTTATAAAACATTAATAAAACTAGGTGTTGACTCTGGACTCAGACCTGAAGAAATGTATCAATTAAGGCCTCAAGATATAGATTTGGATAATAATACAGTGTATGTAAATCATAAGCCAGAAATTAATCAATATACTAAAACGAAAGAATCAAGAGTAAGCTTTTTTACTGATACAACGAAAGAGGTATTATCTGATTATCTAAAGGTTTTTAATAATGGCGTGGGATATGGTCATTTATTCGGTCAATCAGATATACAGAGAGCCTTCAGAGGTTGTAATATTAAGGTAAAAATGCTCAGGAAATACTTTAGTCAGAAATGGACTCGAAATAATGGTAATTATCAAGTTAAAGAAATGCTCATGGGTCACTCATTAAAAAAGTCAATTGATAGTCAGCATTACTGTTGTATGAGTAATGAAGAAATCAAAACTGTATATGATAAGGTGATGAGTTAAAATATCACCACATCTTATTTTTTATTCTTGTAGGCAAGGGCAACCCTTTGCAAGGTTGGTTATATCATCTATATCTTTTAATGTGGATATGGATTTTGATGCTAGTTTTAAATTAAATGGTGGATAAAAAGGATTACAATATTTGTTTAATTCCAATAAAATGATTAATACAAAAGCTGCTATATAATAGGCGGCTTCATCAAAATTCGAATATATCAAAATTACAACAACCAGGCCAAGAAGTATTGCAATACTAATGAAGAAAATACATAATATTATCAAACCAAACAATCCTATTATATTAAGTATCACATTACAAAGATTACTTACCATTGGTATATGTCTATATTTCTCCATAATCTCATCTATCACAACTCGAATTTGAGCAACTAAACCATCTATATTTGGTTCCTCAACTATATTGGCAGTAATCTTATTTTCTTGTGCCACAACTGTAAAAGGAGTTATCAGCATAAGACCTGCACACAAGAGTGTGATAAGGATTTCTTTCTTCATATTTCCTAAGACCTCCTTCAATAGTTATAATATGTGAAGGAGCATTTAAAGTTTATAATTTAAGGGAGTTTCACATGCAAAGAATAACTTCAATTATAATTTTTAATCATATGGTTATTAGAATCTAAAATTGACCCATGATGGCAGGTATTGAAAAACTGGCGACTGCAAACCCCCACATCTCGGACATATAACCAATAAATGGGGTAGAAAAAACAAATCCAATAAATCCAAACAAAGAAAAAAAACAAAATAATCTGTCATTATAGAAATCAGGTAATAAACCTTCATAAAAATTCATAATTCCAACAAAAAAAGCACTGTAAAACAAATCAACAGATGGAATATCAGGAGTAAAACAAAAAAAATTCAGCAAACCAATTATCAAAGAAAGACCGATGGGGAGATTAAACGTAAAAAAGAATCCTCCACCAACCTCATTTAGAAAGTTAATTCCAAACAACCGAACATCCTCTTCTTTATTTTCAAATCTTTCAGAAATAGATTCCATTTTCTCCTCTGTAAAACCTAATTCATCTGCAAGCATTAGCATCTCCTGTCGCAGTTGCTCTCTTGTAACATCTTCTGGTATCAATCCATACTCTTTTAATAATGAAAACCTTTTATCAGAATCAACAGTAATCCTATATCTTTCATTGAACTCCAATGCCTTCTCCTTGGATAATATTACTTTGGTTTTCTCTACTGTGCCATCTGCCTTGTATCTGGAAACTGTAATCTCTACTGTTTTACCAGATGCTGGATTTGTGATAGGTTTAATTGAGCTTTTATCAACTACTGCATTAATAGAGGGAGCAATTGTAACACCAATGAGTAGAACTATAACTCCTATTGCTAATCCTATCTTAATAGATTCATTATTCGTAAGAATACCTCCATATTTGGGAATCTTTCAAAAAACTTCATAAGAAAATGCAATGTTTCTGAAGCTCTGCTATTTATAAAATACATGATACCATAATCATCAATTTTTTTTGAATCATTACCAACTTCAACCCATTCACCATCTATATAGTCATATGTTGTAAGATTCGCTTCAATTATCAATGAATACAAATATTTATGTGGAGATACATATTTTATTGAATCATTATTTATATCAGGTGGATTTGAACCATTAACAATTGTAACAGTTTCTTCTAAATCCCAAAAAACTATCTTAACATTCCAATCAGGTATGTATAATCCAGCTAATATCCTATATTTAACAAATATTTTTCTATCAGGGGGACAGTTAAAATTTACATCCAAATGAACATAATAATTTCCAACAGGGTAAAAAAAAGAACGTTTCAAATCTATTTCTGCTTTACTTATTTCTTCACCAAATTCCACCTGCAATGTAGCAAGCCATCTGGGGTCACCTAGAGGTTCAGATAATGGTTCGGAATTTGATTCCAACCTTTCATTGTTCTGCACAATAGCAATACATGGTTGAACACTAATACCACAGAATAAAATGATAACTCCAACTACCAGAGACTTATAAACCATAGATGAGGTTTTTGCCATTATATTCTTTGCCTCCCTCAATAATTAACATCTGATAGATGATATTTAAATTTTTCATATGATGTAAGGATATGTCAAAAGTCAAGGTATAATGGATAAAATCAGATGGATTCAAAGTGAAAGAAACAGATACCTTAAAACTAAGAAATAATATTACGTGATATCATGAAACGGAATCTTACACTTACAATCAATGAAGAACTCTTAAAGACCGCCAGACAACACGATATCAATATCTCTTCTTTTTTAGAAATGAAACTCAGAGAATACCTAGGTTTAACAAGTGGTTCACAAGTGTTTTACACGGGTGAATCTAGTAAAGAGGATGGCTTAACACAACAACACCATAACGATTCCAACAGAAGAAAAAACCATTTAGGGGCCCGTGGGGTAGCTTGGCATCCTTCTACCTTGGGGTGGTAGTAACCCGAGTTCAAATCTCGGCGGGCCCATATTATTAAATTGGAAAGATTAACAGTAATAGTGTATTTTTTTGTCT
>JAHWIT010000164.1 GCA_019322455.1 Candidatus Woesearchaeota archaeon | reverse complement strand
CGAATTTGTTGAATTTCATACTGCTGAGATTTTCATCATCTTTTACAATATCTAAGCCTCCTGACCAGGAATTGTAAGCAACTTGTGCATGTTGTTTAGGAAATAGTCCAACTTTTGGCTTAACAATTGTTCCAATTAATGGTCTTTTCTTTACTTTCAATAGTTTTCTTATTCCATTAATTCCAAATCTTGGGCCTTTAAAGGATATTATGATTGATTTTGGAAAATTGATGTCTTGCAGTCTTAGATTTTTGACAGCTTTCATTCCAAAGATATTTCCTGCAATGCTGCTTAGAATTTGGGGAATGTTTCCTGCTTCAAATAATTCTTCTGGATAAGCTATCTTAATTTCTCTTGTTTTTTTGTTGATAGAGAAAACCTTTGGTTTAAGCTTTGTTGCAATTCTTTTGTTCATGGTTGCTATTTTAGTCCATGTTCCAATACTAGATTCTGCTGCAATATGCTCGCAAGCTTCTACTAAAGAAATATTATTTGGATCAACATGATATTCACAAACAAGATCATGTTTTTTAGGCTTATATTTTAGGTTGATGTATTCTAATTGCTGCTTCATACTAACACCTCTTTTTGATATAAAATAAATGACAAAGTCACTTGTTTCCATAATAAAAAATGTCTTCTATAGCTACATCTTTTGAATTAAAGTCTCCTTTTCTAGGATTAGATTGTTCTTTTTTGTCTTTAAGTTTTGGCTGCTTAGCTTGTTTTATTTCTTTTTTGTCTGGATTAGACTGATTTTTATTGAATCCTGCAACAGCAATCTCATCTTTTAGTTTTTTAACTTCTGCTGTTAATGTTTCAAGCTGTTTTTTGAATTCATTTAACTGTTGCAGTGTGTAATCCTTGCATCTTGTAATTATATTTTTGTAATATTCAAAATCATCTTTTGCAGCTACATTGCCTTGATTATCAATTTCTTGTTTTTCAGCAATTGTTTTGTTTAATATCTGCTGAGCTTGTTTAACAGCTTCTTCTCTTGAACTAGCCATATTTTTATCTAACAGATCTTGTGCTAATTTGTTTACCTTTTGAATATCTTCAATGCTCATTTTTATTCTTCTTCAAATTCTTTTTCTTCTATTTCTTCAATATCATCTTTAATTTCTTCAATTTCATGTCCTACTTTTCTTACCTTATCCTTTTCCTCTGTTTTCAATTCTTCTTTTAATTTTTCAGTTTTTTTTATTAATTTATTGACTCCTTTTTTTTCTGCATCTTTAATTAATTCTTTAGTTTCTTTTGTTTTAACTGGCTTGGCCTTTTCTTTTTCTTTGATGTGCAAAGCTTCTCCTAAATTTTCTACAAAATCTTTTGTGCTTTCTGTAATCTTTTTAATAGGATTTTCTCTAAATCTTTCTTCAACTAAATCCTGGGCAGTTTGCTTTTGACTTAATTCTTTTATGCTTTCTTCACCTCTAGAAATCATATCTTTAGCCATTTTAACTGCTTCGTCCATTGTAGTAGCCATATTGCTTTCTTTCAAGGCTTTAGCTAGTTTGTTTACTTTATCTACTTGTTCAAAATTAACCATTTTTTTACCTCTTGTTTAAACAGTTGTTGTGAATTTATCTCCTTTTACTTGGTATATTCTCTTTCCTTTTTTATTTTTTTTCATATTTAAGATCTTGCCAATGAAAATAATATGGTCTCCTGCTTCAATTTCATTTACAACTTCACATTCTAAATGAGATAATGCCTGTTTTATTGCAGGACAATCTATTTTTTCAGCTTCTTGTTTTTCAAGTCCTGTTTCTTTAAATTTATCTAGATGCTCTCCACTATTTCTTCCGCAGTATAGTACTTGTTTTTTAAGTTCAATTGGCATGAAATTAACAACAAAAACATTGCTTTCTTTTATTAGGTTATATGAGTATCTTTGTTTTGAAATTGAAATTGCATATAAAGGAGGATTAAAGCTGACTGGCATATGCCAAGATAATGTCATGATATTATCTTTGATTTCTTTTTCTGGAGAGAATTTTGCTTTTACTTCTCCTTTACAACTTACAAGAATTACTTGTCTTGGGTATGCTATATCTGATATTTCCATCTTATATTTATTTAGAATTAGTTTTTAAATATTTTTTGTAATTTAGATGATAAAGATTAAGTCTTTTTCTTGTTCAATTATTTCTTTTACATCAAACATATTTTGAATTGATTTTTTAATTGTATCTGCTTTGCTGCTTTTTTTAAGAAAGCTTAGAATAAATTTATCTTTTCCAACTCTTTTTATTTCTGATAATCCTTTTTCTATGTCATGGAAATTTTGGATAGCTGTTATTGAGATTACAATGTCGAAGAAGTTATCTGGATAGGGAATATTTTCTGCTGGTGCCAGCTTGTATTCAATCTTATCTCTTTGCCTTGCTTTTGCTAGAAGTTTTGGTGCTGGATCCACTCCATATCTTTTACATAGCCATGGTTCTGTTGTTAATCCTGTTCCGCATCCAACATCCAAGAGTTTATCTTCTGGATTTGGTTTTAGAAATTTTTTGATTAAATTAATTTTTTTTAATTGTTCTTCTCTATGCAGTTCTTCATAGCCTTCTGATATTTCATCATAATATGTCATTTTATCATTCCGTGGGACCTAGCGAACGCAGTGAGCGTAGGTCGCACATTGCGTGTCAACCGAGCGTAACCAGTTGCTGGGTAGCCTTCTGATATTTCATCATAGTATATCATAATAATTATCTAAATATTTTTATATATAAATGTAATTCTTTTTCCAACTATGCAACAAATCATTTCAAAGCTTCAGGAATTAACAGGAAATAAGTATGTTCAATTAACTGACAGGGGAAATAAGTCTCTTTTAATAGCTTTGACTCTTGCAAAGGAATTTCTTGATAAGGAAAAGGTTTTGATTCAAGACCAAGGAGGATGGATAACTTATAGACAATATCCAAAAAAGCTTGGATTAGAAATAATTGAATTAAAAACAGATCATGGCTTAATTGATATGACTGATTTTGAAGACAAGGCAAATGCAAATAGTGTTTTATTAATAAACTCAACTCCTGGTTATGCTGTTGTTGAGGATATGCAAAAGATACAAGCGGCATGTAAAAGAAAAAAATGTTTATTGATAAATGATGTTTCTGGGTCAATTGGAACAGAGAATGCAAAAATTGGAGATATTGTTTTTGGGAGTTTTGGCAAATGGAAGCCTATTAGTTTAGGGTATGGAGGATTTGTTGCAACAAATAATGACAAGTATTATGAGGAATTTGAAGCTAGTTATTTTGATGAGAATAAGTATGATGATTTAATAGAGAAGATTGATGGACTTGCTGAAAGGTTAAAGATGCTGAAAGAAAAAAGAAAAACAATTTTAGAGGATTTATCCAGCTTTAATATTGTTCATAAAGATAAAGAAGGGATTAATGTAATTATTAAATTTAATGATGATGAAGTAAAGCAAAGGATTATTGATTATTGCAAAGAAAATAAACTAGAATTTACAGAATGTCCTAGATATATAAGAGTTAATGATAATGCGATTTCTATTGAAGTTAAGAGGCTTTGAATTATAGCAACTTTATAAATATCTTTAATTTTTACTTTAAAATGTATCATAAACCAACAATAGATGATCGTATAGGAGCAATTATAGATAAGGATAGTCATGCTCTTTCTTATTCTCAGGTTTTAGATAGATATGATATTACTCCTAACCAATTTTTCAGAGCAGTAAAAAGAATTGATGAATTTGTAGAATGTTCATATGGAAGAACAAGAAGGACTTTAGAAAAGATTGCTTTAGATGAATT
>JAHWIT010000018.1 GCA_019322455.1 Candidatus Woesearchaeota archaeon | reverse complement strand
TGGACAGAATGCATGCAGTTTAGGAATAACTGTGTTTGCTGTTGGTTTTGGAGAGGATGCAGATCACGACACTCTTAAACAGATTGCGTGCAATGAATCTTTGTATTATAATGCATCTGATGCAGGCAATATAACAGGAATATACCAGGCTATTGGCGACAGAATTAATATGATAGCTAATTATTCTTCTCAAGTATTGACTGTAAGCGGAGGATATAGAGAATCAATTCTTTATCCTGATTCTTTTATTAGATTTAATTTTACGCCTGTAGTTGAACCTCCATCTTTTGGAGAGATAGAATTTGTTATGGAAACAGATAAATTTGATTCTTGTTCAAATAATGTAGATATACCTAATAAATTAAGGGTTACTGAAGCTAAGGTATTATCATATTCAGGTCCGCACTGGACAAGTTCTTTGACAGTAAATTCGAATAATATATTTGATATTAATAATTTTAGTTCAGATTATAAAGAAATAGGGGATCCTTTTGTGCTTCAGGTTCCTGTTAATTTTTTGCAAAATGGAACAAATCTTATTGAGCTTAATACAGCTGACGATCCTATTAACACAACTGGCTGTTCAAAGAATAATACTATGATATATACTGCATCAGTAAAATCTTATGTTTCGTATAGTGATGTTTTGGCAAGATCAGATGGATGTGATTGGTCAATAGAAACAGAGGATTCTGGATTTATATCTGTAAGTGTACCTTCTAATTATTCTGGATCTAAAACATGTAGTTATACAAGTTCATCTATTGATTATGATAATGAGGATAGTATTGATACAACTGTATATGAAATTCTTTCAAATCTTGATTTTGATGATAATGGCAAGATTAATGTAAATATAGCTGAAGAAGATTTGACAATAGATGTATTGTATGTTTCAGAGATGCCTTTTTTGTGGGGTCCTGCAATATTTGAGGTGAAAGTATGGAATTAGGCAAGAGAGGGGTATTTTTTACATTTATAGCATTCATATTCTTATCATTACTTATATTTTCATTAAGCATTGGCAATAATTATAAGATGAGACAGACAAGTTTTGTAGTAGAAACAAGAGTAGATACTATGAATAGATTTATTGTTGATATTGAAAAAGATATAGAAAGGGGAGCTTATATTGCAGGAATAAGGGCTTTTTTTGAGTTAGGGGATTATATAATCTCTACAGGAGAATATATTTCTGATTTAGATTTGTCTTTTAGTGAATTGTTTATTAATGGAACAATTGATGGAGAAAATTCATCTATAATGGTTAATAATACCTTTACTGATTGGATAGATAGGATAGAAGATGAGGCTTCTGAGATAGATATTATTATTAATTTTACAATAAATGATATTAGTTTATATCAAGAGGATCATTGGGAGGTTACAGTAGATATAAATCTTACAATTGACATGCATGATAAAAAAGCTACATCTTCTTGGAAAAAGCTAAAATCAATAAAATCAATAATTAATATTGATGGTTTTGAAGATCCAGTTTATTGGGTTGAAACAAATGGTATTGTTGAGAATGGAATTACAAAAACAAATTTTAGTTATTTTGTTACAGGAATGGATATATCAAATCTTTTGAGTCATGCTTATAATGGATTTTATGTTGAATTTAGCGGAGCTCCTGATTATTTGATGAGATTGGAAGGCAATCTAAGTGGTTCTTCTGTGTATGGAATTGAAAGTTTGGTTGATATTGATAGACTAAAGGATGAAGGGGTTCCTAGTAAGGATATAAATCAAAAAAGCATTGTTGACTATATTTATTTTGGAGTTGATAATCCTCAAAGATATCAAGTAACAGGAGCGCCTGGCTGGTTTAAAGTAGATAACAGTTCAAATATGTATGGTAATCAAACTCATCATGATTTATATGAAATCAATGGGTTAATATGATAATAAAGAAAAGTTTTTAAAATAGATTCAACCTTTTAAATAAAAGGAGGGAATATGCAAGAAAAAACTATTCAAACAGAGGTAGATAGATTAGTAACTTTGGTTCATGAAGAAGGACGAATTTCTATTAAAAAAGCAGCAAGGAGATTAAATATGCCTGTTTCAACTATTACTGAGTGGGCTTCTTTTCTTGAAGAAGAAGGCATTATAAATATTGAATATAAATTTACAACTCCTTTTCTTGTTAAGAGAAAACTTTCTCAAGAACAAATTGAAGAAATAAAAAAGGATGTAAAGGAAGAAAAAAATATTTTTGACAGGAAAAGTGAGAGTACATTAAATTATCTTAACAAGCTTGAAACAGAGGTTGATAATTTAAAGGATATTTTTAATGATCTTGGAAAACATTTTAAGAGAAGATTTTCTGATGTAAAAAAACAGTTTAACAAACTGAAAAAAGCGCAGGATGAAAAAGAGAAATTAGACAAACATATAATAGATTCAAAACAGAGGTTTATTAAGATTATTTCTGATATAAACAAGCAGCTTTTTAAGGAGCAGACAGACTGCAGAACAATTTATGATCTTCTTTATAATCAATCAAAGATGGGAAGTCAAATATTAGGGATACAAGAGGATGAACTTAAACTTATAGAGAAAACTGATATGATGCTGAATAAAAAATTAAAGGAGTTAAAAAGAAAGCTTGACAGGAAAAAATCAGCTGAACTTAAGAGCAAAGGCAAGATGGCAAAGAAGTCTGAATCAAATTTACATGCACTTGAAAAAAAGTACATGAAACTAAAGGAATTCCTTAATAATGAAAGAGCAATTATTGAAAAACTTCTTAAAGAAAACCAAGATCAAGACAGACAAATAGAAATATTAAAAAAGGATGTTCTTTCTAAGATGATGATAAGTGATTCAAAGATTAATAAGACAATAACTGAGATAAACGAAGTGCCTAAAAAATTAAAATTATTTATGAGCAAGAAGGATAAGATATTTAAGATATTAAATGGGGTAAGCTATAATGAAAGGATGCTTAAAGAAAAATTAGTTGATTTAATGAAGAGAGGATCTGCTATTAACCTTTCTGAAAATTATGAGGATATAATTTCAGAGATTAATGAACTTGAAAAGAATCTTGAGGAAATCTCTAGTAAAAGAGGTTTTTTTGAGAGAGAGATAAAAAAGATTTTTGGATTGTTAAAATCTAAATAGGGTGTTAAAATGAAAAAAAGAGGTGTAAAATTGAGTTTAAGTAAAGGGAAGAGTAAGAAAGCAATTTCTAATGTTATTAGTAAGATTAAAAAACACGAAAAAACTAAAAAGGCAAGCACTTCAGATGCTATTTCTCATGTTATTAGTAAAATTAAGAAACATGAAAAGACTAAAAAATCAACTACTCCAGGAGCAATTTCTAAGGTTATCAGTAAAATTAAAAACTCTAAGAATAAAACAAAAAAACAGATTACAGGAAAATCAATTTCTAATGTTTTTGATACTAAGAAATCAAGCACTTCTAGAAAATTACTGAAGACTTATAAGATTGATTCAGCTGGTATACCTGTTACAGTAAATGTTTATCAGCAAAAGGGAGAGTTTGTGCCTTTATATACTGTTCAACTGTCTGCAATAGGCAAAACAACTGGAATAATTCTTGAAAAGATAAGGGAAGAGCTTATTGACAGGGTTAATCTTGGTATAATTGATATAACTGACACAAAAAGATCAAATTTGATAGAAGGCAAGTTTTCTAATGCAATAAGAATGCTTATTAAAAAATATTTTCCAGCATTGAGTGAACAAAATGAAAGATTCTTAACTTCTTATCTTGTTAAAAAAAGTTTAGGAATGGGAGATGTGGAGTTGCTGATGAGTGATAAGAATTTAGAGGAGATAGCAATAAATGCTTCTGGCGATCCTGTATGGGTTTTCCATAAAGAGTTTGGATGGCTGAAAACAAATATTATTCTGGAAAATGAAGCTCAAGTAAGACATTATGCAACAATGATTGGAAGGAAGGTTAACAGGCAGATAACAATACTTGAGCCTTTGATGGATGCTAATCTTCCAACAGGAGACAGAGTTAATGCAACTTTGATGCCTATTTCTTCGACAGGAAATACTATGACAATAAGAAAGTTTGCATCAAAGCCATGGACAATAACTGATTTTATAAGAGTAGGAACTATTTCTACTTCAGCTGCTGCTTTGATATGGGAATGTGTTCATTATGAGATGTCAGCTATAATTGCAGGAGGAACTGCTTCTGGCAAGACTAGTATGCTTAATGTTGTTAGTAATTTTTTCCCACCAAATCAAAGAATAATATCTATTGAAGATACAAGAGAGATAAGGCTTCCAAAATTTTTGCATTGGGTGCCAATGGTTACAAGACTTCCAAATAATGAAGGCAAAGGAGGAATAGAGATGCTTGATCTTCTTGTAAATTCATTAAGAATGAGGCCTGACAGAATTGTGGTTGGAGAGATAAGAAGAAAAAAAGAAGCAGAGGTATTGTTTGAGTCTATTCATACAGGACATTCTGTATATGCAACTATTCATGCAAATAATACAAATGAAACAATAACGAGAATTACTAGCCCTCCAATAGAGGTTCCTAAAAGCATGTTGCCAGCTGTTTCATTAATACTAGTCCAGTATAGAAATAGAAGAAGCGGATTAAGAAGAACATTTGAATTGTCTGAGATTAAAGAGAATGGTGATGCTAATGTTCTTATGAGATATGATACTTCAAAGGATATTTTAAAGAAGATTGGCAATTCTATTACAATAAAACACAATCTTGCATTGTATACAGGAGCAAGCCATCATTCAATTAAAAGAGAGCTTCATGAAAAAGAAGCTGTTTTAAAATGGCTTGTAAAACAAAAAATTAGCACTGTTGATGAAGTTGGAAGGGTAATGGCAGAATATTATACTAACAAAAAAAATCTTATGAAATTTGTTAGAAGTAATAAACCATTTAGGTGATAAAAATTTTAGCTTCTTTTTTCAAAAGAATTGCAGATTCATTTCCTTCTTTGGCTCTTAAACTAAAACAAGCAGGAATGAAAGAAACTCCTCCTGCGTTTGTCAAGAAAACCTTTTTTACATCATTTTATATGACAACTGGATTTAGCCTGTTTTTAGCTTTTATTTTCAGCAAAACTAGATTATTCTTAATTATAATACTGGCTTTTTTATTTCCTTTGATTTTTGTAGCAGTCTTTTTTTATTTTATTAAACTTCCTGATGCAAAGATTATTAAAAAAAGAAAAACACTTGATAGAGAGGTTGTTTATGCAGCAAGATTTCTTATTGTTGAGATGGAGTCAGGTGTTTTACTGTACAATGCTATGGCAAATGTTGCAAAGAGCTATAAAGAGATTGGAAAGGCATTTAAAGATATTCTTCACAGTATTGATTTTGGAACTCCTGTAGAAGATGCTCTTAATGAATCAATTGAATATACTCCTTCTTATGATTTTAGAAGAATCTTATGGCAGATAATTAATGCTTTAAGGACAGGCTCAGATGTTTCTGAAGCTCTTAAATCAGTTGTTGAGCAGATTACAAGAGAACAAATAATTGAAATAAAGGCTTATGCCAAGAAATTAAATCCTCTTGCAATGTTTTATATGATTATTGCAGTCATACTGCCTTCTCTTGGAATAACAATGCTTATTGTACTTTCAAGTTTTATATCATTGCAGCTTAGTCTTGCAGTTTTGATAGGTGTTGCAGTATTGCTTGGATTGCTGCAATTTATGTTTTATGTAATAATAAGATCATCCAGGCCTGCGGTGAGTGTATGAAATTATTTAAGAAATTAAAAGAGAAGTCAAAAAAAAGAAAAAGGAGACTGTTAGAGAAGAAATTAAAAAAACGAACGAAGCATTATATGCTTGATGAGTATTTAACAAAAGCAGGATTTACAATACGTTCACATTTTTTGTCAAGATGGTTTTTTAAATTATGCCTTGTAATAAATTTGGCAATAACTGTTTATCTAATATATTTTTTTGCTACATCAAAACAAGGTTATCCTTTACTTTATATTCTTTTAGTATTGTTTATTATATGGGCATTGGCATTTTTTTTATTTTTAGCTTTGATATGGCTGGCTTTTTATTTGATTTTGGATCTAAGGATATTTAAAAGAAAATTAAGTATTGAAGAGGTATTACCTGATTTTTTATTTCTTACTGCAACAAATATAAGATCGGGAATGACTACTGATAAAGCTTTGTGGTTTGCAGTAAGGCCTAGGTTTGGGGTATTGGCTAAGGAGATTGAAACTGTTGCAAAAGAGGTAATGAGTGGGATTGAGCTTACAGATTCATTACAAAGATTTGCTAATAAGTATGAGTCAGACATATTGAAAAGGTCAATTAATCTTTTAATTGAAGGAATAAAATCAGGAGGGGAAATAGGGGATTTGCTTACTAGGATTGCATCCAATATTCAAGAGAGCAGATTATTAAGAAAAGAAATGTCAGCTAATGTAACAACTTATGTTATATTTATTTCATTTGCAGCTGTTGTAGCTGCTCCTTTGCTGCTTGCTTTATCAAGCCAGCTGATAGGCATAATAGGAAATATTGTTTCAAGGATTGATATACCTGCTTCAGGAAATATGATGTTTGCAATTACTGATATATCAGTTACTCCTAGTGATTTTAGAATATTTGCTTATACTTCATTATTTTTGACATCTTTTTTTTCATCAATAATTATTGCTACAATTAAAAAAGGATCAGTAAAGGAAGGGATAAAATATATTCCTTTATTTATAATCATAAGTATAACATTTTTCTTAATTTCTTCTAAAGTATTAGAAGGATTATTAGGCGGAATATTTATATAATCCTAATTATAAAATTTTTCTAAGAAAACTTTATATATGAAAAATATTTTGATATAAAAATAGGTGAAAACAGATGGATAAAAAGGCTCAAGCAGCGATGGAATTCTTGATGACTTATGGATGGGCTATCTTAGTTGTATTAGCTGCTATAGGTGCATTGGCATATTTTGGGGTATTAAAACCAACACAGTTTTTGCCTGAGAAATGTGTTTTAGCTCCTGGAGTAGCGTGCATGGATTTTAAAGTAAGTTCTAATGGAATTAATATTTTAATATCAAATTCTTTAGGAAGAGATATAGAGGTTACAAGAATAACAGCAGGGAATTGCAGCCAGGTATTTAATCAAGATTTAAATAATGGAGACAAGTTTGAGTTTGTTTTATCAGGATGTAATCCTGGAGAAACAGGAGAAAAATTTAAAGAGGATTTAATAATTGAATATATAAATAAGGATTCAAGTTTTTCAAAAACAATAACAGGAGCTGTAACAGCAAAGATACAATGAATAAAAAAGCACAACATTCAAGGAATGATATGGTAGTTATGTATGTAATATGTTTAGTGCTTGTTGTTCTTACAATAGGAACTTTGTATGAGATTGGAATTTTGGGAGATATTAGAAGTTCTTTAGGTGAAAGTAAGGGTGGAATAATAACTACAGCTGCTGTTGTTGATGTTCCAGAAGAGGTTGTTAATGATACACCAGATGTCACATTTTATCCTGAAGAAGAAAATGAATAAAAAAGCACAACATTCAAGGAATGATATGGCAATTATGTATGCAATATGTTTATTACTTGTTGTTCTTACAATAGGGACTTTGTATGAGATTGGAATTTTGGGAGATATTCGTAGTTCTTTAAGAAATGGTGGAGGAATAACTGGGGCTGTTGTTGTTGAGGATGAACAAGAAGAAAATCATGCTGTGTTTACTAATAATACATTTAATGAATCAGTTGATTTGAATGGATAAGAAAGCGCAAGATTCAAGAAATGATTTGTTGATTTGGTATATTTCTTGTTTTATATTAGTTGTTTTTGTTATAGGTGGATTATATAGATTTGGAGTTATTGGTAATGTTCCTAGCCGTAGTTCTTTGGCTGATGGTAATAAAATATCTGGAGCATTTATTGATGTATCAAAAAATGAGCAGGAAAATAATTTGGAGATTAATAAAACAGATAATCATTCATTAAATTCTGAAGGTAAATAGAATTCTCTTATTTTTATCTAAAAATAAGGTATTTATGTAATGTTTTCATCTTGATTTATAAATAAGATATTTGTCTTAGTATCTTATTTTTATATTTATTTGAAAATAAAATGGTTATATAAATATTTTATATGTATTTAAAAACAAAATATTTATATATTAGTTGTGTACTAATATAACGATTAGTATACTTATTAGTATACTTTTGAAAAAAAGAGGTGAAACAGATGGATAAAAAAGCTCAAGCAGCAATGGAATTCTTGATGACTTATGGATGGGCTATCTTAGTTGTATTAGCTGCTATAGGTGCATTGGCATATTTCGGAGTATTGAGTCCAGATAGATTCTTGCCTGAAAAATGTACACTGCCGTCAGGAATTGCATGCTTAGATTTTAGATATAGTGGAACTGCAGTTGAGATGTCTATACAAAATGGAGCTGGCTTTGACATGACAGGAGTAAGTGTCACTATTAATGGAACTGGTTGTGCTGGAACAGATGCAGCGACACAGCCAACATTAACAAATGGTCAGAAAGCTACATATGTTATAACATGCAGTCCGAGTTCTGGTAAGTTTAAAGGAGATGTAACTTTTGATTATACAAACCAGGCAACAGGTATGGCACATAGTAAACTTGGAGAAATTATCTTAAGAATACCATAAACACTTATTTTATTTTTTTTCTTTTAATTTGGTTTTAAGTAGAATTAAATCTATTTGTATTGTTCTAAAGCTTCTTCTTCGATAAAATGCAATTTTGAAGGGATAATTAGACAATAAGGCGGATTACTAAAATCAATATTTTTTATATCTTTGGCTGTTCCTTTTTTTATTGTTGGATTATCTGAACCAATTCTAGCACAACCAATAACTAATTGATTTTCTTTTATGCCTTGTTTTATTAAGTATTCAATTGCTTGTTTTATTGTGAGGAATTTTTTTTCTTTTGGGTTTAGATCAAGTAATAACAATGTATGAAGATTATTTTTTAGATTATTTTGCAGAACATTAAATGGAGCTTTGATGTTTTTATTGTCAAAAGGTATTGATGTTGTTTTTCCGAATTTATAAACTTCTAGACCTGTAATTCCAATTGAGGAAATTATAGAAGCATTATTTATTACTTTAGTTTTGATATTTTGTTTTTTTGCTCTTAGCAGTAAATCTGTATGTGTTGTAGCACACATTGGATCTCCTATTACTAAGAAAGCCACGTCTTTATCTTTTGCATTTTTTAGAATTGTGT
>JAHWIT010000163.1 GCA_019322455.1 Candidatus Woesearchaeota archaeon | reverse complement strand
TTGTGTGGTAATCTCCTTTAAGGTTGATGATTTCTTCATGGCCTAGGTATTTTACTAATTCAATGTCTAGGTTAGTTTCTTCTTTGATTTCTCTGATTGCTGCTTGTTTAATTGTTTCTCCGTATCTTACTTTTCCACCTGGAATAACCCATTTGCCAAAAGCATTTTTCTTATTTCGTTTGCCTAATAGAAATCTTCCATCCTTTTCAACTAATACAGCAGAGCCTAATCTAGGATTATTTTCCATAAGAAGAGGTTATAAATTGCTATATAAAATTATTTTGATTTTAAGAAATTCTTCTTAAATAATTCTACATCTTTATGAAAGGCTTTATGTATTGAAGAAAGTACTTTGTCTAGTTCAATCCATTTATAGTCTGTGTGTTCTTTGCTTAACATAACAGAATTAGATCTTGGTCTGCATAAGAATGATATCATTGTTATTGCCTGGCCGTCATCTCTTGTAAAATGATTAACTCTTAGAGGATTTAGGATTTCAATTTCTAGGTTGGTTTCTTCTTTTGTTTCTCTTCTTAATGCATCTAAAGGGTTTTCTCCTAATTCTAATCTTCCTCCTGGGATTTCCCATGCTCCTGGGCAATGAACTTCGTTGTCTTGTCTTTTAATTAGAAGTAGTTCTTTTTTATCATTCACAATGAATGATTTGACAGCCAGCCCTAACCTCTCCATTGTAGCTGGTAAGATAGGGTATTATAAAAATGTTTTTGTTAATTTAGAAAATCATCTATTGTTTTGTATGGAAGATTAAAAAGAGAGCATATTTTTTTGAAATTTTTTTCTCTAGGAAATCTCCTTGCATGAGTATATGCAGATATTGAATTTGGGCCAAGGCCAAGTTTTTCAGCAAGCCAGAGGTGGGATTTGCCCATTTTGCGTAATCTTGTCTTTATAATATTAGCTAGTCTTTGATTTTGCGGAAGTTGTTGATGCTGAGTTTCTAAAATCCTTCTATAATCATTAAAGGATTTGAATCCTCTTTTTTTTAAAAAATATTCACGATTTTTATTCTGAAGTTTATAGTTTCTTTTTTTAGATTCTAATTTTTTCTGCTCTTTTAGATGAGCAATATATTCTTCAGGAGAATTAAATCCATTTTCTTTTATTCTCTTTTCCAGGCTTTCAAAGATTGCATCTAAGTTTGAATCTGTTTCACCAAGGGAATGATATATTTTTTCTAGGGTGCTATCATTTGGGAAGATTTTTCCTAATGCATATAAAGAAGTTCCTGCTCTTGTATTTCCTATTTGTTCTGAAAGCCATGTTTGAGTTTTATCAATCTCTAATAATCTTATTTTGATTAATGCGCTTAATTTTTTATTTGAAGGTCTTTCTTGATTGTATATATATGTTTCTTTTTGGTAATCACTTGGAGATTTGTTTCTTCTTGCAGCAAGATGGTTGCTATAATTACTAAGAGACCCGTATTTTTCAATTATCACTGTATATTTATATACGTCTGCATAAGGAACGCCTGTTTTCCAGGATATTTCTTTAACAGAAACTCCTTGAGCATAAAGAGACTGCATTAATTCTTTTTCTTCTTGAGATAATTTTGGCATTTTAGACCTTTAAAATATCATCTAAACTTTTATATTTTATCCTAAAAGCAGAACATATTCTTCTTAGTGTTTTATTATCTGGATATATTTTTCCATGAACATATAAAGAAATAGTTGCTCTTTTTTTTCCTATTTTTTCTGCAAGCCAGGAATAACTTTTTTCTCTTTTTTCTAATTCTGCTGCAATTAATCTGCCTAATTCTTGATTTCTTTGTTTTTTTTGATTTATAGTATATTCGTGTTTTTTATATTCATGAGGTGAATTAAAGCCTAATTTTCTAGATTTTATATATCTACTTACTGTACCATCAGAAATATTTAGTCTATAAGCTATGTATCTATTTTTATATCCTTTTTTATTAAGTCTGTATAGTAAACTTATTTTTTCTTTTGTTAATACCATTTTTTATAAATGATAATGTTCTTTTAATTTATTATCCAATGTTTTATAGTTTACTTCAAGAACAGTGCAGATTCTTTTGAAAACTGGTTTTGGTGGCATTACTTTTCCTTGTGCATATAAGGAAACAGATGCTCTTGTTCTTTCTATTTTTCCAGCAAGCCATGTGCAGGATTGATTTAATTCTTCTAATCCTCCGATTATTAGTTTACTTGAACTTTTATTTGCAGGATTCTTTTGTCTTTGTTCTCTGCATAATTTTTCATATTCATAACGAGAATTAAATCCATTTATCTTTGCTCTTTTTGCGTAATATTCAGTTACAGAACCATATTTATCTATAATTATAGTATAATTTCTTACTGTTGATGGATTTGTGCCTACTCTTTTAGCTATCTCTTTTAAAGTAATGTTTCCTTTTTTATACAAGCTTTGTATAGAGTTAATTTTCTCTTGAGGTATTTTTTTAGGCATAAAACCGGAGAAATGTAGGTTGTTTTTAAAGCTTTATAAAAAAATTTATATATTATATGTTTATCTCTAAGGTTATTAGTTAAAGTAAGGAAATTGGGTTAAACTCCCATACTGGCCCGCAGCCGTAAAGTCGGAACACTTACAAGCTAAATAATAGGATCGAGGTTGTCCAAAATGAAAACAAAAAAAGAGAAAAAATCGAATTCTAAGGGATTAGATAAAAGGGATTTAGATGAACATATTGTTAAATTGATTGAGAAACAGAATAAGCGAGCTATAAAAGATAGTATTGATTCTGTTGTTAAGAGATTAAAGAAAAAACAAGTTAAATCTAAAAAGGTTAAAGCAAGGAATAAAATAAAGGATGTTTATGGCGGCATTGGTAAAAGAGATGAATATAAAGGTCTTCAAGGTACTGGAGTATATGACCAGATAAAATTCAGCCCTTTTGTTGGGTTTCTTTACAAATCAAATATTAAAGATAATAATGAATTTTATGAACATCTTGCGCAAAACAAAAATCCAGAACTTAAAAAAGATGGTCTTGGAGAAAGATATCTTGCGTCAAGTGAACAGATGAATGATTATGGAAGGAAAACTATGTTGAATTTTTTAATAGGTGCTCCAATGATGACATCAGGTATGAGTGCTGTAACCTTTGAAGAAATGGAAGTGATGAAATTTAATCTTTATGATAGAACTCAAAATATTTTGTATACTGCAAAGCTTAAGATTATGGGTTTTGGAGATCAAAGCCAAGCATTTGGTTCAATGATTACAACTACATTAAAAACAATGCATGCTCCTGTAAATGATATGAAGATGTAGTTGTCTAGGCTTTTACAACTAATCTTTATAAGTAATAGAAATATATTCTTTGATAGAGCTATAATGGTTAAAAGAATAGATCAAGTTTTAAGCAGGAAAGAATTAAGTCAGATTATAAAGATAGGATATGATATACAAAGTGTTTATTCTGCTACTCTTCTTGAAAATGTTTTACATGTTGTGTGTGAGAATGAGAATGATACAATTAATGTAGAGTTGTATCCTTCTTTAAAAAATCCTTATGTATTGAGGATTCCGTCAAAAAAGATACAAAGGATACCTAGAAGACAGGATGCAAAAGAGCTTTATGAAAGAAGAGAAAGACACAAAACAGAATTTTCAGGAAGAAGATGGGAAATTGTATTAGATGAAATAAGAATAAGGAATCATGATATTGAGGTTCACAAATTCTATCTTTCAGAAGAAAAGGTAGAAGATTTTGATGTTGGCTGGATTATGGTTGCTGCGCATTGGTTAAAGGAACATGGCACTGGTTTTTATGATTTAAGCAAAAAACAACATCAAGATTTAGGAATTGATTTTGAATTTAAAGGAATGGAGAAATCAGTTGGAATTGCTGCGCCAAACAGAGAAGGAATAGAAACATATTATGTTGTTGTAAGAGGGGAGGATTTCTCGCCAGAAGAGCATTATGCTCAGGCATGCGGCGGGGTTATGAAGGTTTTAGAAAATGGACAACTTGATGTTGATGTGGAAAAGGCAGCAGAGATAAGAACAAAGATAGATGAGTTATGTGATAAATATTTCTGTATATTAGGAAGGAAGAAATAATAAAAAGACAAAAGTTTTAATTTAAATTGTTTGTCTTTTTAAATTTAGTAGCGAATATGTCCGCTACTAAATAATAAAAAATTTATAAATAACTTCTAAATTTATACAAATTATGGACCTAGATTATTTGATTCAGTTTTTTTATCTTAATCATGTAAGGGCTGTTGTGATCTTTGCATTGTTTTTTATAGTTTCTAAGGTGTTTTTTTATATTTCACAAAGATTTATTCTTAAGCTGACTAGAAAAACGAAAACTAAGGTAGATGAATTAATTGTTGGAAAAACAAGCAAACCATTTTCTTTGATATTAATATTAATAGGTATAAGATTGGCTGTTATGCCTTTAGGATTGACAGAAAATATAACAAGAATTCTTAATATGATTGTATCTTCATTTATTGCTGTATTAGCAACTTATATAGTAATATTGGTTATAGATATACTGCTTGATAATTGGGGTAAGAGATGGGCTGAAAAAACAAAGTCTGCATTAGATACTCAATTATTGACTTTATTGCATAGATTTTCAAAGATATTATTCAGTATTTTGGGATTTTTGTTTATCTTGGATTTATGGGGGATTAAGATTGGTGCTTTATTAGCTTCATTAGGTATTGCGGGAATAGCTGTAGCGTTTGCTTTGCAGACTACTTTGGGAAATATATTTGGTGGAATTTCAATGATTATTGATAAGACAATAAAGGTTGGAGATATAATTGAAGTTGATGCAGACACTATGGGATATGTTATAGATATTGGATTAAGAAGTACAAAAATTAGAACTTTCAATAATCAAATAATAACTGTTCCAAACGGCAAGCTTGCGTCAAGCAGGATCCAGAACTTTGTTCATAAGGATCCATCTGCAAGAGTTGTAATTCAATTTGGTGTTGCATATGGAAGTAATATAGATAAAGTCAAGAAGGTTACTCTAAAAGAGATAAATCAAATTAAAGGTATAAAAAAGGATCCAGAACCATTGGTAAGATTTGTAGAAATGGCTGATTCTGCTTTGCTGTTTAAAGCTTATTTCTGGGTCAAGAGTTATAAAGACAGAATTCCAGCAACAGATGATGCAAATTACAGAATCTATAATGCTTTGAATAAACATAAGATTAATATCCCATTTCCACAGATGGATGTGCATGTTAAGAAACGTTGAATTCTAAGGTTATAGAAGCTATATTGATTGAATTTGATTTTGCATGGAATTTTTTGTGAAGGAATGGAATGTTTGGAGTTCCTTTCCTAAATTGTACTAGTCACTGGACAGATGCTCTCACAAACTATTTAAAAAACAAATATTTACTATATTCAAAGGAGAAATAAGATGAAAACACTATTAGACACAAATATTGTTATACATAGG
>JAHWIT010000162.1 GCA_019322455.1 Candidatus Woesearchaeota archaeon | reverse complement strand
TATCGCATTTGTCTGTCTGTCTAGAATATCTTTGAATAAAATATCAATACTTGCATTCAAATTATTTTCCAGTTCTTTTTCATATCTTATAAATTTTCCATCATATGGTGCAGAAATCTTATTAACATCTTTCTTTGCATAATTAAAATTCTTTAATTCTCCTTCTATCTTGTTTAACTCAGAGCTGTCTTCTACAACAATACGCAGTCAATAGAAAATCTTGGCAGCGCATATGCACTCGCAGCATAACCTCCTATAACTGCAAATTTCAAATGCTTTATCCTCTTTAATGTTTCAAAGATTTCTTTTTCTCTAAGCTGCAGTAGGTCCATATTTTTTCCTCATATAATTATATGCGTATCTGTACATTTCATTCTCTTTTGCTGTTTTTAATGTTTCTTTTAACGGCTCAATCTTTAAGTTATTCTTTTCTATTGAATCTATTTTTTCTACAGGCATTAAAATTATATATTCTCCTATTGTTGAGCCTTCATTCACATAATTTGGAATATTGTGCTTGTTAAAGAAGTCTTTCCAATATCTTATGTCTTTTTTTAACACTTTTATAAAATAAGGCGATCTTTCCATCCCTCTTTGTACATATGAATAATCAGACCATATCTCTACTGCAGACAATTTTGTAAATGCATACGGCTTTTTTGCCATTTTAATTATTTCTGGAACCTTGAATTCTAATAATCCTTTCATGATTTTTTTTGGCTCTATGCATCTGTATTTGTTTCTTTTTATTTTATTTATCCATCCTGCCTTCAACAACAATGCAAATATCTTTTTTTTCATGCTTTGGCTTACTATCCAGTCTAATTCAGACTGCTTAAATGATTCTCTTGAGCTGTACTTGGAATAAAACAAGGCATAAGCTCTCAATCCATATTGGGGAATTTCTTCCATATAGTTACCTATTAAGTAACTAATTATATATAAATCTTTCGGTTTATAATGCCAACATTTGTTGGTTGTACAAACTTAAAAGGATCAATTATTATTTTTTGTTGGTATTGTAAACAAGAAATCTTTCGAAATTTCAGGGAAATTTCAAAGTTTAGAAATTCAAAGCAATTATTAATTAAATCAAAGAAAACTTATCTAGCTTCTTTTAACTTTTTTACTTCTTTAGGAACTTTAAGCTCTTTAACTTCAATTAAGCATCCGCATGGAAATTTATGAGAAGCCCTTTTCAAAGCCTTTTTAGCAAGCTCAAGATTTTGCTTATTAACCTTTAATTGAAACAATACCTGTCCTTTTCTTATCTGAGCAGCCCTTCCAATTGGCTTTCCAAAAGAATGCTTCATACCAGTGCTCATTCTGTCTGCTCCAGCTCCTGCTGCCAATGGATTCTCTCTTAAAATATGAAAAGGAAAGAATCTTACTTTCAAATAATAGCCACTTTTGCCTAAAACTGTTTCCAAAAGCCTGTTGCAGGTCATCCTTGCTGACTCCATTGCCTGATGCCTTATCTGAAGATCAGACTTAGAAACCAAATCAAGCTCATATCCAAACTTCTTTTTTGGATTGCCCATATCAAAATTCACAATATTAATATTAGGAGACGCCTTTACAAAATTCTTTTCCTTAAACTTGCTTATTCTAGTATAAGCTCTAGGTTCTACTCCTCTATATGCACTAAATTTTCTAATCCTTGCCATAACACAGAAGAATTTATTAAGTGTTTATAAAAGTTATGATTTTTTAAATTCTCCGCAGCTTTAGTTTTCCGCGCTTTTTCGCAATCATTTAGTTCAATTAGCGAAAAAGCGCGACTAACCCCAAAAGCCTAAAACCCAACTATCAATTAGTTGTTGTAAAAAGGGTTTTAGGCTAATTAAATTAAAATTATAGTAAAGTTTAAATATAACAAATTCAAATATCTAAATATCACATTCAAAAAGAGGTGTATAGCATGAAATTTAATAAAAAAGCAGCCTTAAATCTTTCTGTACAAGCTATTGTTATATTAGTCATTGCATTTGTTGTACTAGGACTTGCTTTAACCCTAACAAGATATATATTTGGAGTAGCACAGGAAAAAGCAGGCCGTGCTATTGATATAATTGAATTAGAATCAAAACCAACTTCAGACAACCCAATAACAATTCCTAAAAAGGTAATTATTGCAAAAGGAGATTCAAAAGAAATGGATATTGGTGTTTATAATATAAAAGATACTCCATACACTTCTGCAACATTAGGAATTATTAGATGTATCAGAACAATAGGAGAAGACAGAGAAGTTGTAGAAGAAGACCTTCCTTCAATGGTTACTGTTGAGCAGACAATTGAATCAAGCGACTCAGCAGCATACAGAGCATATTTAACTGAAAATGATAAATTAACTGCAGGAAATTATATATGTATTATTGCAGTTTATGACAGCATTGCTGGAAGTGCAGAACCATATTATACAGAACAATTCTCATTAGTTGTAACTGCTTAAGGTGATAAATATGAAAAAAAGAATGACACACAGAAATTCTCTTTGCTCATTTCTTATGTCAGTTCTTTTTTATAATCATTTAAATTCATAATTAAGTAAGAGGTGTTTACCGTGAAAAAAAGAATGACAGAACAACAAGAATTTGAAATCATGAAATTAGTATTGGATAAATTCCTTTGGCTTGGTTTAATCATTATGTTATTTGGTGTCTATAAGATGGTTACCCAGCAATTAATTGTAGAAGGATTCTATTATATTATTGGAGGAGCAGTAGCATTATTGGTATTCCTAGTACTAATTGTAAAAGAATACGAAATAATTAACTAAATTTTCTTTACCCTTACATTTTTATTAAAAAAAACAAAGATTTTAAATATTTGTAAGGGTAATGAATTTAACATGAAACTCAGAAACAAAAAAGCTATTGCATTATCTGTAAATATGCTTGTTATTATTATTCTTGCTGTTGTAATATTCAGCTTTGGTGTTTATTTTCTTTACAGCATTATGAGCCAGTCATTCAAATTAAAAGGAATGATTGATCAAGACCTAGATGACCAGATAGAAACAATACTATGTGACAAGCCAGTTTGTATGACTACAAACTATAAAAAAATCTTTAGAGGAGAATATGAAATATTCGGATTAAGAATCTATAATAACCTTGGCACTACAAAAAATTTCAAAATAACAATGAATCCAGCAGATCCAAAAGGATATGACAAGCAAGGAGATGAATTAACTGAAGATGATCCTGATTTATTCTACAGCCTAGGAGTTGACATTGAGCAAAGAGTTTTAGAATTAGGAGCTTCAAGAGAAAGAGGAATAGGCATTGGTATAGAAGTTCCTAAAAATGCAAAATCAGGAACCTATGTTTTCAACATAAACGTAGAAGTAATTGAAGATAACAGATTATATGGTTCTCCGCAGCAAATAAGAGTAGAAGTTCCTTAACATTTTACTATCTTGCTAAAAGATTCTGCTTCTAATGATGCTCCTCCAATTAATCCTCCATCAATATCTTCCTGCTCCATTAATTCCTTAACATTATCAGGCTTTACAGATCCGCCATACTGTATTCTTAGATTATCAGCAATATCAGAATCATAAATATTCAATACTAAATTTCTAATAAAAGCATGCACTTCTTGAGCCTGCTCAGGCATAGCTGTTTTGCCTGTTCCAATTGCCCAGATAGGCTCATAAGCAATAATTACATTATTCATTTGTTCTTTTGTTATTCCATTCAAAGCTGCTTTAACCTGCTCTTCAATAATTTTCATTGTCTGATTTGCTTCTCTTTGCTCTAATGTTTCTCCAACGCAAATAATTGGTTTTAAACCATGAGATAAAACCATTTTAACCTTCTTATTTACAGATTCATCAGTTTCTCCAAAATATTGTCTTCTTTCAGAATGACCTATTATAACATAAGTGCAACCAACATCCTTTAACATGTCACAGCTTATCTGAGAAGTAAATGCTCCTTTTTCTTCAAAATAAACATCCTGAGCTCCTAATAGAATATTAGTGCCGTCAACAACTCTAAAAACTTCAGACAAAGCAGTGAATGCAGGACAAATAACAATCTCAACATCTGCAACATCCTTTACTAAAGGAATCAACTCATTAACTAAATCAATTGCTTCTGCATTATTAAGATTCATCTTCCAGTTTCCAGCAATTATAGGCTTTCTCATTTTAACAAATAATTTGATTTTCTTCTTTGTTTAAATATTTTTATATTTTCTATTAATCAAATAACCAATAATCCCTGTTAAAATAATTCCTATTAAAGATACTAATAATATCCTGCTAAATATATCAAAAAAGAATTGAGCTTGAAATAATGTAACTAATAAATAATCAGAAGGAAACTGCCATTGTGTTTTAAAAAAGATTTGATGAAAATAACTAAATGAACTGCTAAAATTCCATGCTAGCAAAGCTAAAACAATTAAAATAATACCTCCAACAAAACTGCTATAAAACAAAGATATTCCTAAATTCTCAAAAAAACTCTTTTTATCTATATATAGTAAAGCAATTGATAAAACAATAATTACCAAAACAAAATAAAAAATATAAAAAAACATATTCATAACATCCCTAACCTCTAGTAAATGTTCCTGCTCAACCTCTCTAAACGAAGAAATATAAGAATTATCCCCTTCCTTACTTAAAAAATAAATCAAATTCTTAGTTATTTCTATCTTGTTTTCAACAGAAGGATTATATTTATCAAACTCTTTCTCATAAAAGTTAATATCAAAAACAGTTAATCTAACTGCACTAAGAAAAATAAGAAAAGGAATACTCACAACAAGTACTCCAATTAAAAATTTATTTAGCTTCACTTTCTAATAGGATGCTTTGGAATAGGTCTTTTTATACGGCTTATCAAATATTTTCCCTTTTCTTTGTCTAAATCATAAAATATTGAAACAACATCCTTTAATTTTGACGAAGCGCTTCTTCCAAATGCAGCTGCTTCTATCTTACAGCCAGAGGATCTTGCATGCTGCAGTAATGGTACAAAATCACCATCTCCGCTAACTAAAACAACAACATCTAATTTAGGAGCTAATTCAATTATATCCATTGCTATTCCAACATCCCAGTCTCCTTTCTTAGCTCCGCCGTAAAATATCTGCAGATCCTTTGATCTAATATCAAAACCTATTTTTTCTAAAGCTTCAAAAAAAGTCTTTTCTTTCATTGCTTCTGTCTTAATAACATAAGCAATTGCTCTTATTAATCTTCTTCCATTTGTAACTGTTCTTAAAACATTTGCAAAATTTACCTTTGCATTATACAAATTCTTTGCTGAATAATACAGATTCTGTACATCAACAAATACTCCAATTCTTTGTTCTTTATTCACCATTTTTATTTCACCATTTTAATATACTTGTCAAAAGCTCGTAAACTCGCTTTTGAGCAAATTTATTCCACTCATTTTATTCGTGAAATAAATTCTTCAAATCCACAGCTAGTACAATCTATTCTTCCTGTTTTTGGATCAAACTGCAAAGTCAAATTATGACATTTTGGACATCTTTTAATTATTGCTGGGATTTTTTCTTTTATCTTCTCATCTTTTGTAAATTTCTTTATTTTACTCTCTATGTCCTTTTTCCATTCTTCATATATGCCCATTTAAATCAACCTTGCTTTAATAAGATCATTAGAAGTCTATTATATAAGCTTTTTGGCTTATTTATATATTTCATAAATCTTAACTATATTACTATAAATATGAAGTTATTTATAAAGCTATTGTTTTTAACTACTATATAGTTACAACTATATG
Source organism: Candidatus Woesearchaeota archaeon (assembly GCA_019322455.1). Classification (GTDB taxonomy): domain Archaea; phylum Nanobdellota; class Nanobdellia; order Woesearchaeales; family WJKL01; genus JAHWIB01. Next base: position 7,312 of record JAHWIT010000162.1, on the reverse strand, counting down.
AAAGAAAGATTTATAAACAAATATATGTTCTCAGACCGTAAGTGAGGCGGTAATTGATGGGAAGAATAAAAACACAGTTAATTAAGAGAATAAGCAATAAGCTCATTAAAGAGCATAAAAACGAGTTTAAAAACGATTTTAAAGAAAACAAAGAAATAGTTGCAAAACTAGCAGATATTCCTAGTAAAAAGATCAGGAATGTTATTGCAGGCTATGTAACTAGATTAATGCAAACAAAAGAAGAATAAATAGGGGGCGAATAAAATGGCAGAAGGAATGGCAGGAAACGACAACAACATCTTTATCGGCGGAAAGCCGTTTATGAACTACGTAACAGCAGTTGTTATGCAGTTCACAACAAAGAATGCTGAAGAAGTGATTTTGAAAGCAAGAGGAAAGTTCATAAGCAGAGCAGTAGATGTAGCAGAAGTATCAGCAAAGAGATTCCTAGAAGGATCAGCAGGAACAAAAGACATAAAAATTGACTCAGAAGAGTTTACAAACAAAGAAGGAAAAAATGTTAGAGTTTCCACAATAGAGATAACATTAGTAAAAAAACAAATTTAACCTCAAAAGAGGCTTGGTTTAGATGATTGAAATATTAGCAGTATCTTTTGCAATATTAAGTACAGCAGTAGCAGTCTATATCTATTCTAAAAAAGAATCTAAACAAGCAAAATATCTCTGGGTAGGTGTTGGAAAAAATCCTTTCAAAAAGAATTAATTTCTTTTTTTCTTTATTTTTAAGTTAAGTTTTTAAACTATTTATATTTCTGTACTGTTATGGGCCTATGGTGTAATGGATAGCACACCCGCCTTCGGAGCGGTGAATCCGGGTTCGAATCCTGGTAGGCCCGTTTTATTCTTTCGAATGTAATGAGAAAGCTTTGAGGGTTGATAAGGGTGAAACCCTTATTGCAGGTAGGCCCGTTTTATTTAGTTGTTTTCCACATCAATTGAAAATAAGATTCAAATGCTTGTGCTGTTTTCTTGCTTTCTATAACAAAGAATGTTTGTTCTTTAGCTATGTTAATAATAATTTTATCATTATAGATTAGAAAGATGGCTGGTGTAAAAACACCTTCTGGCATGAATTTAATTTCAACAGGAGGATAGTTTTTGAATTTCTCTGCTATATTCTTTGCTTCTTTGTTCATTAAGAATTTAGCTTTAATACCTTTTTTAGATCTTATTTCTTGAAAAAACAAAGCTAATGGCAGAAATTCTTTTCCAAAATCATGGACTCCCATTATATGAACTTCTTCTCCTGGATTTAATTCATCTACAAGATTCTGGAAAGCTGTTTTTATGCCTTCTGGACCTTTGTAAGTATCCATCTCTTTCTTCCACAACAATTCAAACTGCTGCTTATACATATCATGTAAAGCCTTATTTTCTATAATAACTGCAATTGGTTCCTTCTCTGTCCAATTACTAATAACAACTTTATCTCCATAAATCCATATAACACTTAATTTTGCAAATTCTTTTGGCAGTGTATACTTTGTCTTAACAAACGGAAATTTTGTAATCCTATGCCCTTTGGTTCCAGGATCAACAATATTTCTCATCTTAAATCCTTTTGCAGCAGCTCTCTTTTCCCAGTCATCAATATACTTAGGTCTTTTATCAACAAAATATCCACGAGCTGCAATAAAATCAACATTACCTTCTTTAAGAAAATCCTCAAACAGATCTTGTATTGCATCAAGACCTCTAACAATCCTTGTATCCTGCTTCCAAAGTAATTTAAATTGTGATATAAAAGAATCTGTTACTTCTTTGTTATCAATCCTAAACAAAGTAATATCTTGTTTAGAGGAAACAGTAATCAATGTTTTATCCTTATACATAAGTACAAAAGAAGATGTTAGTAATTGGCTTGGAGCAAATTTTATTTCAGTAAAAGGCATATCTTTTATATTATCAGCCCATGGTCTTCCTTGTTCAGAAAATAATAATTTAACTTTGATTCCTTTTTTTGATCTTTGTTTATGATAATGGCGAATGAATCTTGAAAATATGGGTGACGGTTCGGTTGCACCCATAACATAATATTCTTCTCCTTTCTGCATTGTTTTTAAAACATCATCAAATGCAGTTTTTGTTCCTTTTATACCTTTGAATATAGTTGCTTCTGATTTGTATTTAGAAAGTTTTCTTTTAAGTTCTAATTCAGGAAGAATCTTCTGCAGTTCATCTTTTTGCTTATTGAATTTTGCTTCTTTTTCATTCATATAATCCATAATCCTTTCTGGAGGAGCAGCTTCAAAGTATTTTACTCCTGATTTTATAATAAAACTAACCAACCCTTTTTGTATTAATTTATCAAGAATTTCATATATTTTTGAAGAAGCAACTTCAGCTTTATCTACTATTTTTCCTGTTGTATTTGAGCCTAATTCTAACAAAGCTAAGTAAACATTGATCTCTGATCTAGTTAACCCAATTTCTTCTAATATTTCCTTTCTCATGCCACATCACAATTTAAGTTATTTATAAATCTGATGGATTTCTCCCCCACTAGGGGTAGGGGTTATTTAAGAATAACCCTCATTACTATTTCACTATAGTTAATCTTGGAATGGATTTCAATAGAGCTAGCGTAAGCTCTAGAGGTTAAAATGCTTAAGTTAAAAGATTATTTAACCAAAGAAGGATGGAAACAAGACTGGGAAGAAACAAGGCTAAAAAAAGTAATTGATGATATCATAATTGATTTAGTATATTCTGCTGGATCTAGTGCAGCAGCAGGATTAGGAAATGCTGTTAAAGAATCATGTCAAGGAGAAAGTTTTACTGATGGGTTCTGGCAAGGAAGCACAAACCACCTTGCATTGGCCTTGATTGCAAATATAGTTCATCCATTTGCAAACAGTTATTTTAGAAAAACAAAACATTACAGGTTAAATGTTAATCTTTTTTTAGGAAGTGTTTTTAGCGTCATGATTTCACTGCATTATTTTCTAGGAACTTATAATCCAATTGAAGCAATGATTCCACCCGGTCTTGCTGTTACAGCTATAACAAATATCTATGTTTCAAAAACACAGAATGGAGGAAAATAAAATGAACATAATAAAATCAATAAAAACTGCAGCAGCTGGTGCATTAATGTATGCAGCTGCAACACTAGGAACAGGATGCAAGACAATGCCTGTATATGATGCAGTTAATGACACATCTATGGTTAGATTTGAAAATATGCAAGATCTAACTGACAGGCTAAATTGCTGGAGCAGAATAGACATCAAATCAGCAGCAGATGATCCTCAGAATATGGAAGCATTCTTTGCAAAAATCATGCCTGAGTATAAGCTGGGAAAAGGATTTGGTGTTACAGCACATTATCTAGCAGTTCCAGGACAAGATATTGTAAGATTAGGAGTAGCCTATGGAAGAAAGATAGGTGCAAACAAATTTGCTAAATTTAGAATATTAGCTCCAATGAATGATGCAAGCAACACAGAGATAGATGCATTCTTGGTCTATAATGGAGAAAATATGCAAGGCAGTTTATTAATCCTCTACAATCCAGATAACGGTTCAATGATTGGAGAATTAACAGCAACATTTGGACAAAGCAATGTTAAACCTTTTGTTCAATTAGTAGGAACAGGCCCATTAGATGACTTAGAAACAAAACTATTGTTAGGAGCACAACTTACACCTAAAAAATAATTCAAACTTGAATTGAAATGAAAATCCAATTAATTCATCCACCAACAGATGAATCATATACTGGCTGGATTTATGAGTGGTTTAAACCTCCACCTATTGGTTTGGAATTAATTGCAAGTAAAGTAGAATCAAAAGTACAGGATTGTTCTATACAAATATTAGACGGCAACTTTGTAAGTCTTGATGAAATAGTAGAAAAAATAGATGCAGATTACGTTGGTGTTAGTGACTGGTATTCATGCCATCATAATGTTTTAGAAATTCTAAGACAAGCAAAGACAAGAGATGCAATAACAGTAACAGGAGGTCCAAATGCTAGCCACCTTGCTGAAAGAATATTGCAGAATAATGATTTTGTGGATTATGTTGTTGTTGGAGATGGTGAAGATGCTTTTAGTATGTTAGTTGCTGGAGAAGATCCAAGCAAAATTCCTAATTTAGTGTATAGAAGAGGGAATACTATTGTAAGGAATAAAAGACAAAATATCGAATTAGGAACAATATTTGATTTAGAGCATTTGGATCTTTCTTTTTATGACAGAAAAATTCCCATTCCAATATCTTCAATCAGAGGGTGCGTTAAAGCTGATCAAAGTAAAAGATGCAGTTTCTGCTCTATCGATACTAAATTAAGATTAATGAGCCCAAGAAAAGTCTGGCAACAAATAGATTTGCTTTATAACAGATACGGATTTGCTTATTTCTTTGAAACAGGAGATAGTTTCATTGCAGGAAATTATCCTGAAAAACTTTTGAGAGTAAGGCCTGATGATTTTAATCTAAGAACTGTAAGATTCAGAATATATGCTAGTCCAGAACAAATAACTCGCGATACTATTATACCATTAATAGTGCTTAATGTTAAAAGCATATTCGTAGGTGTAGAAACAGTAAATGAAAATATATTACAAAGAGCAGGTAAAAGACATTCTAAAACAGATGTAGAAAATGCTTTGAAACTTCTCAATAATGCAAGTATACAGGTTCAAATTGCAATTATTTATGGACTGCCTGGAGAAACTCCTGAAACTTTAGAAGAAACTTACCAATTTACAAAAGATGCTTCGCAGAAATATCCTAAAACAACTCTTTGTGTTAGTCCAGCTATTCCAATTGTAGGAACAGAATTATTCCACAATCTTCTTGCAAACAAAGATGTAAAGGAGAGATATAAAGGAGATTTAACAGGAGATTATTTTGATTATAAGCAGTTAACAAGACTGCAGACTGAACATTTTACTTCTGTTACTTTTGAAGATGTTAGAGATTATATAGCTAAAACAAAATTATTGGTTCAGGAAAAAAGTCCTAGCTTTGGATTTTAGAAGTTCACGAGAATGAACAAAACTTTTAAATAGGCATAGATTTCTCAATTCATATTATGCCTAATAAAAAAGAAGATGTTGGAATAACTATAACAAAAGAAAAGGATTTTTCAGAATGGTATCAACAGATAATAATAAAATCAGAACTAGCTGATTACAGCTCTGTTTCTGGCTGTATTGTATTTAGGCCAAGCTCTTATGCAATATGGGAAAAGATAAAATCAGTAATTGACAATGAATTCAAAAAAATAGGAGTTAAAAATGCTTATTTTCCTTTATTTATCCCAGAAAAATTATTGTCAAGAGAAGCAGAGCATGTAGAAGGATTTATACCAGAAGTTGCATGGGTTACTCATTCAGGAAAAACAAAATTACAGGAAAGATTAGCTGTAAGGCCTACATCAGAAGCAATCATGTATGAAAGCTACAGTAAATGGATTAGAAGTTACAGAGATTTGCCATTAAGATTAAATCAATGGAACAATGTAGTAAGATGGGAATTCAAACATCCTGTTCCTTTTCTAAGATCAAGAGAATTCTTATGGAATGAAGGCCATAGTGCATATGCAACAAGTGAAGAAGTATTAAAAGACAGGGATGCTGTCTTAAAAATCTATTCAGACTTTTTAAAAGATTATATGGCTTTGCCTGGATTAATTGGAAAGAAAACAGAAAAAGAAAAATTTGCAGGAGCAGTTGCAACGTATTCAATTGAATTAATGCTTCCAAACGGAAAAGCAATCCAAGGCCCAGATTATCATGATGATGGACAGAACTTTGCAAAAGCATACAATATTCAGTTCTTAGATGAAAACGAGAAAAAGCAGTATGTATACCAGTCAACTTATGCAATAACAACAAGAATGATAGGAGTAATGCTTGCAATACATTCAGATAACAAAGGAATTGTAATTCCTCCTAAATTAGCTGAAAACAAAATAGTAATAATCCCAATTCTATTTGACAAAACAAAAGAAAAAGTTTTGAAAGAAGCTGAAAAACTAAAAAAAGAATTAAAAACATTTAATCCTATCTTAGATGCAAGAGAAGAATACAATCCAGGATGGAAATTCAATGAATGGGAATTAAAAGGAATTCCATTAAGAATAGAAATAGGCCCTAAGGATATTGAGAAAAGACAAGTAATGATTGCAAAAAGAACAGAACAAAGCAAAATACCTATTAAAATCAAAGACCTTAAAAATAATATTCCTAAATTCTTAGAAGATATTCACAATGAATTATACAAAAGAGCAGAGCATATTCTAAAAGGCAGCATAGTAAAAACAGAAAACAAAGACAAGATGATTAAAGCTATTAAAAACAAAAACATTGTATTAGTTCCTCTTTGCAATGAAATTGAATGTCAGGACTGGATCAAAGACAAAACAGGAGGAGCAAAAACATTAAACATGCCTCTAGACCAGCCATCTGTAGAAGGAAAGAAATGCGTATGGTGCGGAAAAGCAGCTGAATATTTTGTTTATGTTGGCAAAAGTTATTAAATTAGAATTAATGCCTTCTAAATCTTCTTCCAAAACGTCTAGGTCTGCTATTTGAATTATCTCTTCTATTTCCAAATCTTCCTGTAGACCTTTGACCTGAATTATCTCCAGACCCAAATCTTCTTTGAGATCCTTGATGTGAATTACCTCTAGAACTATGTCCAAATCTTCCTGAAGATCTTTGACCTGAACTATCTCCAGACCCAAATCTTCTTGGTCCTTGATTTGAATTATCTCTATTACCTTGTCCAAATCTTCCTGAAGCCCCTCTATTATTTCCAAATCTTGAATATCCTCCAAATCTTGGCTTGTCTTTCCACTTTATAATTACTCTTTCAACATGAGGTGTTGGTTCTTTATTGATTTCAACATCATTATCTCTTAATACCCTTGAAAAATTATCATGGTCATGTCTTGTAAGAATATTTATTGCTATGCCTTCTTTTCCTGCTCTGGCTGTTCTTCCTATCCTATGAATATGCTGTTTGCTTTCTTTAGGAATATCATAATTATATACATGGGAAACTCCTTTTATATCTAATCCACGTGCAGCAACATCTGTACATACCAAAACATTTACATTCTGTGAATGGAATTTTTCAATTGCCTCATTTCTTCTGTTTTGAGAAAAATTACCATGAATAGCTAAAGCATTTATGCCATTAGCCTTCAAATTCTTTGCAACAAAATCAGTATTTCTTATTGTATTGCAGAATACCATTACTAATTTTGCTTTTTCTTTTTTTAATAGATTTACCAATAATGAAAATTTTAATTTATCATCAACATCATAATATATCT
>JAHWIT010000161.1 GCA_019322455.1 Candidatus Woesearchaeota archaeon | reverse complement strand
GGCTTGGCATTATTGCTGTGCCCAAAGAAGAGGAAAAAATAAACATTTTTTTGTTTTAATTTATTAAAACAATGAAAATGCTTTTTGCATTTTCTTTTCCTTTTTTTTCTTTTATTCTAAAAAACAAAAAATTTATAAATAATTAATATGCACTAATTGTCACTACGAGGAATGGTTTTAATGGAAGAAGATGACTCACACACGCGAAATTCAGGAAGATGTAACTTATTCAGCAGAAAATTCATTAGATCAAGCTCTAGGTAAAAGATTAGATTTCTATGGTGATTATGACACAGGCGGTCCTGAACAAGATGATTTCTTGCCAATTACTGAAGAAATAATGCCTGTTAATATATGGTCAAATTTTGATTTGATTAAAAAACTTACTTATGGTTTTACAGCTTCTGAAGAAGAAACAATCAACCCTTTTGAAGATTATGATTTAACAGAAGAGCATGAAGAACCAGAATATAATGCAGACGATGAATCCTTAAATGAAGTCTATACAGGACCAGATTTTGAAGAAGAAATACTGGAAATGCTTCAAAACAAATATCAGTCTAAATTAAATGATGATGATGAAGATATTTTATCAGAACTGCAGAAAAGAATTGAAGAAGAACTTGAACTTGATTATGAAGAATCTGAATTAGAACAGCCTCCTGAAGGATTTATAATTGTTGAAAGAAAAAAAGAAATTGAAGAAATAGATGAACAAAAACAAGAAATAATTATTTCTCTTGAACAAGAAATAAGAAAAGCATAAATAACTTTTTATACTATTCCTGCTTAACATTAAACGAACATGCTAAAAAAACTGGTGACAGAGCTTAAGCTTAGAGGATTCTCAGATAAAACAATAAAATCATATGTTTTCTTTAATCAAAAATTTCTTGATTTTGTAAATAAAAAACCAGAACAAATAAAAACAGAAGATGATATAAAATCTTTTCTTGTTCATATGATGTCTGATAAAAACTACAAGCCTGCTTCTGTAAATCTTGCTTTATGTTCTTTAAGATTTTTTTATAAAAAAATACTTGAAAAAGATATCTTCAAAAAAATTGACTCTCCCAAATCAGAGAAAAAAATTCCTGTTGTCCTAAGCAAAGATGAAATTAAAAAAATGATTTCTATAACAAAAAACAAAAAACACAAACTCTTAATTGAATTATTATATTCTTCTGGTCTGCGTGTTTCAGAAGCAGTTAATATGAAAATTAATGATTTGGATTTAAAAGAAAAAATAGGAACAGTAAAATCAGGAAAAGGAAAAAAAGACAGGCTAATTATCTTGTCAAACACAATGATAAAACATTTAGAATCATATCTTAAAAAAAGAAAAGATGAAAATCCTTATGTTTTTCCTTCAAAAGACAAGCAATTAAGCATAAGGCAGGCACAAAAAATTGTGAAAAAATCAGCAGAAAAAGCAGATATCAAAAAAAGAGTTTTCTGCCATGCACTAAGAAGTTCTTTTGCAACACATTTGTTAGAATCTGGAACAGATATAAGAATGATTCAGGAACTTTTAGGTCATGCTAACTTGGCAACAACAGAAAGATACACTAAAGTTTCAAAAGAACAATTAAAGAAAATCAAAAGTCCTTTGGACTAGGCAATGTACCATTATATTTAATTAATTTTTCATTATTTAATACAGAATCTATTGATGCAACAACTACTTCTGAAGGAGCAGCTTCACTTTTAAATCTTAAATACATTGTTGGTCTTCCTTCTGCAACAGAACTAATAAGATCAGTAGCACTAAGAGCATCATATTCTCTTTCTCCACCTTCATAATGCATAGTAACATCTCCATGCTTATATCTTGCTTCTTCCTTCAATATCATGATCATAGCTCCTCCAGGTCTGACATGAATTCCATGAGAAGATACTTGAAATTGGACATCTACATGTCCATTATTTATGATAACTCTATCTCCCAAATGTTTTTGCAATACAGCAACTTCTTCTCTAGTCTTAATTTCAGTTTGCTCTCCCATAACCATGCGTGGATAGAACTTATTTATAAGTATTTCGAAAAAATAAAGAAATTTTATCCAACATAACTTAACTTCTTCTTTTTCTGTTCTTCAGACATATCTCTTGTCTGAGTTAATAATTGCTTTAATTTCTCTTCAAATTTTTCTGCCTGCTTTATCAAAGGTTTTGGGTCAAGTTTCAATCCTATATAGCTATTTAATATCTCTATAACTTTTGCTGCAGCTTTGCTGTCAGGCAATTCTGAATGAGCTTCTGCAAAAATACAGCTTATAGGAATCTTTTTTTCTGCTTTTAGCATCAAAACTCCTGTCAAACCCATTATAATTCCTTCTTTTAAAGGCTCAGCAATCTTGCTTAATTTCTTTTCTTTTGCTGAACTAGAAGTATGATAAAATGCTCTTGTTTTTTCACTTGGCTTTGTGCTTCCTATTCCTTCCAAGCTTATTATTTCTTTTGCATTAAGTTGGTTTGCCAATTCTATAATATTTCTTCCTAATTTCCATTCACTTCCTACTGGAGAACTTATAGCATGAACAATAACAAGATTGTATTTTTTATTATAAAAT
>JAHWIT010000160.1 GCA_019322455.1 Candidatus Woesearchaeota archaeon | reverse complement strand
CAGGAAAAAAGAATAAGTTAGGGTTTTTAAAGGTTTGTGAAATTGAAAGATTAGAAAGGTTTTTATTCTTTTATTTTGTTTTGGTTCTTATGTATAGGATAATTCAAGAAGGAAAGGCCAAGATAAAAATAGGTGTTGAAGAAAAGATTAGCAAGAAGCTTCCTGTTTTTTATAATCCTGTTATGAAATTTAATAGAGATGTTTCTGTTTTATTATTAGAAGCAATTGAAAATAAAGATATGCAGGTTGGATTGCCTTTATCTGCAACAGGTGTTAGGGGTATTAGATTTTTGAAAGAATTAAGTAAATCAAAAATTAAGGTTGTTAAATTTAATGATCATGATAAGAATGCTGTTAAGATAATAAAGCAGAATTTGAAGTTGAATAAGATTAAGAGTAAAGTTGAAGTATATAATCAAGATGCTAATTTATTTATGTTAGAGCATCCTGGTTTTGATTATATTGATATTGATCCTTATGGAAGTCCTAATATTTTTTTGGATTCAGCAATTAAAAGATTAAGTAGAAATGGAATTCTTGCTGTAACTGCAACTGATACTGGTTGTTTAGCTGGGACATTTGTTAATGCTTGTTTAAGAAAATATTGGGCAATGCCTATTAGAGATGAGATGATGCATGAAACTGGGCTACGTATTTTGATAAGAAAGGTTCAATTAATTGGAGCTGATCATGATAAAGCTTTAAAGCCAATATTTTCTTATTTTAAAGATCATTATTTTAGGATATTTTTTAGATGTGAAAAAGGTAAGAAAAAAGTGGATGAAATTCTTAAACAACATGGGATGTTTAATGAAGCAGGACCATTATGGATGGGCAGTTTATTTGATTCAAAGATTGCTAGTAAGATTGCAAAGAAGAGTGATGAAAATTTTTTGAAGATTATTGAAAAGGAATCAAAGATTTCTGTTTTGGGATTTTATGATATTCATAAGATTTGTAAGAGAAATAAATTAAAGGCTCCTAAAACAGAATTGCTTATTAAAGAGATTAAAAAGAAGGGTTTTAAGGTTAGTAAAACTCATTTTTCATCACTTAGTGTCAAAAGTGATATAAAACTAGCTAAATTGGTCAAATTGATTAGAAGATTAAAGTAAAGTTTAAACTAAATTATTTTTCTTGAAATAAAGCTTATTTTTGCTTTATTTATTAAATCTAAGGCTTATTTGAGGTTTTTTTATATACAAAGATTTATATATTAGAAAAACCATAATTACTAGTTGGGGGTATTTATATGGGTGATAGATTTAATAGATTTAGCTTAGATACTTTTTTAGAGACAGATATTGTTTTTGGTTCTGATGCAGAAGATAGATTAAATAATCCTGTTGTTAAGATTTATTCTGGTTCTAATGAATATGTTGTTAGAAAGGTTGAAGAAGATTCTCAAAAAAAAGCTAAAGGAGCTTATGCTACACTTGTAATTACAGATGGAGAAAAAGCAGGATATTCTTTAATTACTATACCTTATGGTAATAGTGTAGATGATTTTGTTAGATATATATCATTAGCTGAGAAAAAGATTCTTGAGCAAAATAGATTTGATGTGGAAGAGATTAATAGAACATTGAGAATAACATTTAGAGATAAAAATATTGAAAATAAAGCAAAGTATATTACTCAAGAAGATAAATTTGGTAGATTTAGAGATTATAAGATTTTAGTCAAATTTAAATAAGAATTTTTTAGTAATTGATTTTTCTGGTTCTTTCTCTGTTTTTAAATCTGAAAGAGCTCCTTGATTATCAACTTCAATTGTAGTGTGGTATTCTTGCAATGCATTTTTAACTAGATCAACTAATTCTTGAGGAGAACTACCTGATTTTATTACAACTTCATAAGCTCCAACATTTTTCATATTTGTATTTTTCTGTGCTGTATGAACAATTACTGGTGTATTTGGATATTCTAATTGTGCTACTTGTAATATATGTAAACCTCCTGAAGGAGAATCTGGCAATTCATAATCTGTTATTATAGCATCTAATCCTCCTTCTTGAATTTTTGCAATTCCATCATCTCTATTATCTGCTGTTATTACTTCATAATCTTCATCTTCAAATGTTTGCTGAAGTAAAAGTAAATTTGTTGGTTCATCTTCTACAATAAGGATTTTATATTTTTTAGAAGAGGTTTGTTTTTCTTGTGTTTCAGATGTTGGTTGTTTGTATAGATTTAATATTTCTTTTATAGACAAATTATAATTATTTATAAATTCGTTTTTGTTCGTATCAAGACAATATGATCCTGGATTTCTTTTTGCTAAGTCTTGATGAATTCTATTAGGATTATCTTTAATTAATATAAAAGGAATTCCTTTTTCTGCTGCTTTTCGAGCAACAGATCCTTCTTCAGTTATTACTGCAAGATATTTATTATTAGAGACCATTTTTTCTCCTTGAATTGGAGTGGGCGCTACAGCTACACCACATTCTTCTGGTATACTAGTTGATAGAATAGGATAAAAACCTGGTCCTATAACAAATAAAAAACGTGTAGAATATTCTTGTTTTTTTACTAGATTGATGAATCCTCTTTTTTCAGACACTTAAATCGCCTTCAAATATATGTATATATTTATGATATGTATAATTTATATAAAAATGTTATGTTTTGTATATTGGTTTATATTTTATATAATAAAGGAGAAAAGAATTAGTTTATCCAATTGCTCTTCTAACATCAGTGACTTCTACTGATTGGACTCCTTTTATTTCTGATATTGATTCTTCTAATGGTTCTGTTGAGCCTTTTGATTCATCCATAACAAATGTTATGTTTAAGGCTTTTAATCCAAATGCAACTGGTTGTTCCTCTATTTTCATTTCTCCTGGACCTGCAAAATCAGATATTTTGTTTTTTGCTTCTTCACTAATTTTTTTTAGATCAATTTCTGGAGATTCTGGCATTATTTTTAATGTAATAATAACATTAGCCATCTAATTCACCTTAATTTGGACCTATAAAACCACATTCTGGACATTTATATTTTGCAACTATTTCTCTGCAATGTTTGCATCTAATAATTTCATACTTACCACATTTAGGACAAAGAAATCTAGTACTGCCTGCTTCATTTGTAATTCTTTTTTTACAGGACATACATACTAATTGTTTTTCTGGCATTTTCTTCTGAGTAGAATATGTTTATTTAAAAAAGCTTTGGTTTTAGATAATTGAAATAATATTTTCTTTTTTATTTATTTTGAATATCTTTCCTAGAAATTGTTCACATGTCCAGATATTTGTTCTAGAATGAGGGGTTATTTCTGAAACCTTTATTTGTCTGCCAAATAAAGCAAGCCATGGTATTAAGCTATCTGCTGTGTGTGAATCAATTGGAGAATTTGAGTTTATTTCTTTTATTAATTTGTTTGCAGCTTCTTTGCCAACTTTTTCAGCTGGTTTTCCTTTTTCTCCTAAAGAATCTGAACCTAATCTAATTGGATTATTGAAATCTATTTCTTCTTTGTCTTTAGAAAAGATTGCCCATAATGTTATGCCTGAACCTGGAGATAATGTTTCTGCATATTCTGTTTGAATATTAACTGGGCAATTTAGATTGTTTAAGATTAATTTAGTAGCATTAGCTTGTCTTTCTGCTACATTTGCTTTTTGAAGTTTTGTTGATGCATGAGAGATTCCTTTTATTTGAATTAGATTGCCTTGTTCTATTAGATTTAATTTGGGTGTAGATTCTTTTAGATGGTTTTGAAATTCATTAAAATTTTTAAAATTAAGTAATTTGTATTCTGGTGTGATTGAGATTTCTATTTTTCCTCCACCTGCTGGATAATAGCCTCGTTTTATTAATTTGACTTCTAATTTTTTACAGAATTTTCTAAGTTGAGGGATTAAAACTTGTGCAAAGAAATCATAAGGCATTGCCCATTTTCCTGATGTACCTCCTGTTAAAATAATTTTAGTTGTTTTGTTTGCAAAGAAAGAAGGCAATAAGATTGATTGTAATAGTAATGAGATTGAACCTGCTGTTCCTATATCAATGTTTATTTCTTTTGCTTTTATTTTTTCTGGATGATAGATTAGTTTTTCTGAAGCTAAGGTTGCATGTTCTGCTTTTGCATTGCATAATTGTTGTAATGCTTTAATGCAGTGAAGATGCTGGGCTTTTAATCCTGACTGTTTTCTTCCTTTTCTGATGTTAATTGCTTCGAATGGAATTCCAGTTAATGTAGAAAGAGCTAAGGCTGTTCTGATTATTTGACCGCCTCCTTCTAAATAAGAACCATCTATTTTT
>JAHWIT010000159.1 GCA_019322455.1 Candidatus Woesearchaeota archaeon | reverse complement strand
ATTAGTAAATCGCTGGATATTTGAGCCGTCCCCATCCATTATGTAGATCTCGTAGTTTCCATCCCGGTTAGAACAGAAAGCTATCTTTGTTCCATCAGGAGACCATCTCGGATCATACTCATTAGCAGAATTATTTGTCAGATTTGTCTGATTAGATCCGTCTATATCCATTTTATAAATTTCAGTATTTCCATCTCTGATTGAAACAAATGCAATTTTTGTTCCATCTGGAGAAAATATTGGACTATAATCATTATACATATTATTTGTAAGCCTATCTTGATTAGAACCATCTGCTGAATTCATTGTATAAATCTCTCCATTTCCATCTCTATATGATCGGAAAGTAATCTTAGTTCCATCAGGAGACCAAGACCCCATATCATCCAAAGCAGAATTATTTGTTAATCTTGTCTGCACTAAACTAGATATATCAACTGTATAAATCTCTCGATTTCCGTCTTTTTCTGATTCAAATAATATTTTAGTTCCATCAGGAGACCATTTGGGATAAAATGTACTTATAACTGGATTATTGGATGTTAGATTTACTTGACCAGAATTATCTTCATTTACAATACCTACATCAGTAAATCCGCTTAATTGCGAAGCAAAGGCTATTTTATAGCAAGGAGTATTATTAACAGTTACAGCAAAATCTTCAGAATCAGAATAATAACCATCATCTGCAACCAATGTGACATTATATGTTCCTGCATCATCATAATTAGGAGTCCATTTGATAAAATGATAATAAGGAAAACCAGCTATCACTAAAGTTTCAATAAACATATCTGCAGGAGCATTTTCTAATCTATATTCTACACCAACTACTAATGAAGCCTGAATCAGAATTGAAAGCTCTTCTTTTTCATTAACAACTTGATCTTCTATTGGCCAAACATCTGGACATATATACTCGTCTGAATCACATCCTACTAAAGAACCTATTCCAATTGCTGCGCTGAATAAATAAGGAGCAATTTTATTTTTGATTTTATTTATTATTTTTTCTAGATCCATATTAAAAATTAAATCCTCCGCCTATTAAAAAAAACCTTCTGTTGCTATATCCAAAAAATCCTGTAAAATCTGGATCTTTACTTATTCCTCCTAATAAAATTGAATAAGTTGTATATTCATCTTTTTCTAAATAATAACTACTATGAATAGGAACCTCTTGTGAAGAATATCCCATTGTTCCAATGAGAAAAAACTCTCCAAATTCATTCTTAGTTATTATTACACCCCCTCCTAAATGAAGTCCTATCTCTTTAGTCCAGGAAAATCTAGAATCATTTTCATAATCTCTATCATTCTCAAGAATACTCACACCAACTGTTAATATTCCTTTATTATATTTTAAAATATAATCAATTCCATAACTAAAATCCCCTTCATCTGCCTGTCCTCCTGAAAAACATATTGAATTTTTAATATCAGGAGAGCCTTTCTTTTTTGTCATCTTTTCTAACAATCCTTTATATTCTTCATTATCTTTATCTATTTGAGCAGCTCGCTTTGAAAAATATAGGGCTTTCTCATTCTCTTCTTTTTCAGAATGTATTTTTCCTAATTCAAAAAAAGCATTTGCTCTTATTTCTTTTATTTTATCATTAAGATTTTTATCTCTCATATCAGTTCCAGTAGCTATTCTCAAATACTTTTCAGCTTTTTCCACATTTCCTTCTTTTTTATAATGTATTCCTAATTTATGAGCATCAAACATATCTGGTTTATGAATTTCTGCAGCTTCTTTTAGATATTTTATTCCAGCTTCTGGATTTCCTTCTTTAAACTTCTTTCTAGCATAATCTGAAACAGAATGTGCAATATTTCTATGATATAAAGGTTGATCTTCTGGAACACAACTAGAAGGCATTAAACCAGCCAAAGCAAATGTACTTACAGCTACTATTTTCTTAAAACCTGATGTTATCCTTTCAACTAAAGTTTTTGATTTTGACATTTTATTTAAAAACCAGCTCCAAATCCTATTGTTAAGCCTCTTGTATTATGATGTCCTATTGAAAAAAATCCATCATTATTAATAAATCTAATATCAGCAGAATACGCAAAAAGAAAATTTGTTTCATCTGGACCTTCACTTCTAGCACAAAAACCAGTGCTTCCTCCAATTAACATATAATCATTCAATTTGTAAAACATTAATAAAGAAAGCCCTATATCTCCAATCCCCATATCTTCATTTTCTCTTTCCCCAAAAAAACATCCTCCTAAAAAAGATTTATCTTCACCAGAACTATTCCCTAATATTTCAAGACCAAAACTTATTTCATCTTCCCAATCATAACCTATATTTAATCCATAATAAGTTATACCTCTTAATTCTATTAACAATTTTTTATATCTTTTGTTGTCTGGTTCTATATCAACAGCTTCTTCTAAACATTCTGTTGCCTTTTCTTCGTTATATCCTCCTTCTAAATAGGTATTTGCTAATTCAAAAAAAGCACGTGCTCTAAATTTTTCTTTTTTACCATAAAAATGTCTTAAATCAGATTCAGTAGCTTTTCTTAAATATGTTACAGCATTGGAAAAATCTTTTTTCTTTCTATAAGCCATACCTAATTTGTAGGCATCAGTTGCATCTAACTCATGTATTTCTTCAGCTTCTTTAAGATATTTAATTCCTGCTTCTAAATCTCCTTCATATATCTTTTTTCTGCCATATGCTGCAACAGAATCAGAAATATTTTTATGTAATTTAGCTTCAGAAGTACATCCAGAATTAGACATTAAACCAGCTAAAGTAAAAGTACTTACAGCTATTGCTTTCTTAAATCCTGAAGCAATACTTTCTAATAAACTTCTATTTTGTTGTTTTCTCATTTTTGTTGTAATTTTTTATATTCTTTTAGAGCTTCGTCTACATCTCCAGATTTAGCTTTTAGATCAATTATATGCAATTTGATAGTTTTATCAGGATTATGAATCTGTTCATAGCATTCAATAGCTTTCTTAAAATTCTTTTCTTCTTCGTATTGTCTTCCAAGTTTCATTGCAAATCTTGTTCTTCTGCTTTGAATTGTTCTGTTAGAAGATAGCATCTCAGAAGCAGCCATATACAATTCAAACATCTTTTGATTTGTTTCTATAGAATTTCTATCTTCAGCATTTGAATAAATACCCCTTTCTTTTTGTACAAAATACCTTACAGCCTTTGATTCAGAATAATCAACTACCTTTGGATCTATAACCCTTCTTTCAGCAAGGTCAATCAAATAAATATGTATAGGTTTAAATACAACATTATATTGAGTTTCAGCTGTTTCTGTTTTCTTCGATATTGATTGTAAATATTCTAAAGCCTTCTTTGCTTTTACATTATCTCGATCAAGAACTAATACATTCTTATATTCCGCTTTAGCTTCTTTTAATTTACCTACTTTTTCATAACACATTGCTGTAAGATAATGAATTGATGGTGCTGAAGGATTTCTCAAAATTGAATATTGAAATTCATTTAGCGCATTACTCCAATCCTCAT
>JAHWIT010000158.1 GCA_019322455.1 Candidatus Woesearchaeota archaeon | reverse complement strand
TTCCTCTTAATGGTAATATTGCTTGAAACTCCCTGTTTCTTCCTTGACGCGCTGACCCGCCAGCAGAATCTCCTTCAACCAAGAACAATTCACATTTAGCAGGATCTCTAATAGAACAGTCAGTTAACTTTCCAGGCATGCTTCCATGATTCAAAGCTCCTTTTCTTCTTGTTAATTCTCTAGCCTTTCTAGCAGCTTCTCTTGCCCTGGCAGCATTAATTGTTTTTAAGACAACACCCTTTGCAACATTTGGATTCTCTTCAAAAAAAGTACTTAATCTTTCACTAACAATTGAATCTACAAATCCCTTGACTTCTGAATTTCCTAATTTTGTTTTTGTTTGTCCTTCAAATTGAGGCTCTTTTACCTTTACTGAGATTACAGCTGATAAACCTTCTCTTGCATCCTCTCCTGACAAAGCAATATCTTTCAACAAATTATTCTTTTTGCCGTAATTATTTAATACCCTTGTTAAAGATGTTTTAAATCCATTCAGATGTGTTCCACCTTCATGAGTATTTATATTGTTTGCAAAGCTAAATATATTCTCTTTAAATCCATCATTATACTGCATTGCTATCTCAACTTCAAAATCATCACTCTTCTTTTCAAAATAAATTGGTTTATGCAATGGATTTTTGTTTTTATTCAAGAATTCTACAAATGATTTTATTCCTCCTTCATATTTGTAAACTTGTTCTTTTCCAGTTCTTTTATCCTTTAGTGATATCTCAACACCTTTATTTAAGAAAGCTAATTCCCTTAATCTGCTTGCTAAAACATCAAATTGGAATTTAGTTGTTTCAAATATTGAATCATCTGGTAAAAAAGTTACACATGTTCCTATTCCTTCTGTATTTCCTAATACCTGTAACTTAGTTATTGGTTTTCCATACGCATATTTCTGCATATACAATTTTCCTTCTCTTTTAACCTGAACCCTTAATTCTTTGCTCAATGCATTTACAACAGAAACTCCAACACCATGCAGTCCTCCAGAAACCTTGTAAACATCTTTGTCAAACTTTCCTCCTGCATGAAGCTTTGTCATAACAACCTGAACAGCAGGAACATTAAGCTTTGGATGCATCTCTACAGGAATTCCTCTTCCATCATCAATAACAGTTACATATCCATTGTCTTGAATAATAACTTGAATCCTTTTACAGTATCCTGCCATAGCTTCATCTATACTATTATCAACTACTTCAAAAACAAGATGATGGAGACCTCTAATTGTAGTATCTCCAATATACATGCTTGGACGCTTTCTAACAGCTTCTAAGCCTCCTAGTACTTGGATACTTTTAGCTCCATATTGTTTAGCTTGTTCACTATTTTCTGCCATTTTAAATGCAAATTTTAGAGAATTTTTGCCCTCTCTACTGATAATTTTAGTATGTATTTCTTTATAAATCTTACGCTTCTATAATGGCAATACAGAGCCTGTAATGCCAGAATTCAAGCATTTCAGCTTATCAAATTAAGCCAATAAAAGATTTATGTTGTCACTACTAAGTAACTAAAAACCGAAAGATTTATATACTAGAAATTTAAACTAAATACAATACCAAATAAATAAAAAGGTGAATAAAAAATGGAAAATTATTTCCCAAAAGAATTAGGAAAAAGTGTTAAAGAACCTAGAGCTTATGCAAAACCATTACCAACAGATTCAATAGAAGCAATAGGAGCTATTACTGCAAGTGAGATAGTGCCTTATTTTAGCTTTAGTGAATCACAAGAAAGCGTAACAGCTAATTCTAATAAGCCAGAAACAGCAGCAGTTTAATAAAAAAAGAATAAAATGCAAATTCAAACATTCACAGAATTTGTAGGAGAGATTCCTGAATTTGAAGATCATGACGATTTCTATCAATATCTAAAAGAACAGCAAAAAAGATATTTTGAATTAAATAAAACATTAATAACTCAAGCAGAGTTATGTTCAGGAAAAGTTTCATTTCAAAATCAATTAAACTATCTTTCTTCTGAAGATTATGAAAAATTAGGTCAATATCAAAAAGAACAATATACTCTCGCTTCTAAAACTTTAGAACTAGCTTTACATCAAGGCAAAATAGACCAGTCTCATTTGCAAGGCAGAGTTTTAGATTTTGGTTGTGGAAGAGGAGGTTCAAGTATTTTCTTAAATTTACAATCAGAAGATGTAACAGCTATTGACAGAAATTCAAGATCTATTCAAAAATTAAAAGAAACAGGTTTATTTCCAGAAAAAAGAGCAATTAGTGAGGGTGCTTTTGGATATATTGGAGAACAGCCAGAATCAATTTATGATCTGATTACAGCTTTTGGATTAGGCTGGAATAATTCACATCTATCATTTATAAAATCATTTTATGAAGCTACTGAAAGAGGCATAAAACCAAATGGAAAAATAATAATTGTTTCTGATTTACTTACTATGGATAAAACAAGAAAGATATATGGTCATGATTTAAAAGAAGATGATATCCCCAATATATTTATTCGATAAACTCAAAAATACCTTCTTTAACTATACTAAATTATATTTTTAACTATAAGAATTTATTTCATATATCTAAAAAGTAAATTCATATA
>JAHWIT010000157.1 GCA_019322455.1 Candidatus Woesearchaeota archaeon | reverse complement strand
GAGCCTAGAGAAGAACCTAAGATTTTTATTGGAGAAGAAGAAGGAATAGTTGCTTCAGAAGTTAGAGGGGAGAATGGATGGGGGTATGATCCTATATTTATTCCAGATGGAAAGGATCAAACATATGGAGAGATTAGGAATAATAAAGATATTAATCTGTTTAGAAAAAGAGCAATTGAAAAGCTTGCTGAATTTTTAAGAGAAAAATGAGAATATATGCAACTGGAATAAAGGCATGGATATTTATTTTGATTGTTTTGTTATTATTAGTATCAGTTCTCTATGTTTTCTTCAAATTGTTGATTTTATTATTTCCATTTATCTTGATATTAATTGCAGTTTTGTGGTTGTATTCTTATTTTAAGAAGAGATTTAAGAAAGAGAAGAAGGATTATATTGATGTTGAGTTTAAGGTGAAATAATTAAAGAAAATTATATAAATACAATCTTTATTCTTTGAAGTATGAAAGTTGATAAGGAATTAATCGAGAATGTAGCTTGTTTAGATGAAAATAACAATTAAGAAAAAGACTTTGAAATTAGCTGGTATTATTGCAGTTGCTTTGATAATTATTTTAGTTTTATATTTGAAATTGGGTGGTAATATGACAAAGAATAGAGTTGCTGTTTTTGATACTAATAAAGGAGAATTTAAGGTTGAATTGTTTGAAGACACAATGCCTTTAACTACTTTAAATTTTATTGGATTAGTTGAAAAAGGAATTTATGAAGGTGTTATTTTTCACAGAATTATTGATGGTTTTATGATTCAGGGAGGGGATCCTACTGGTACTGGCATGGGAGATCCTAGTATTCCTGCAATCAAGGATGAGTTTGCAGAGAATAATAGAAATGATAGAGGAACTATCTCTATGGCAAATAGAGGACCTGATACAGGAAGCAGCCAGTTTTTTATTAATTTAGTTAATAATAATTATCTTGATTCAAAACATCCTGTTTTTGGAAAGGTAATTGATGGAATGGAAATTGTAGATAAGATTGCAAAGGTTGAAACAGATGCTGGAAATAAGCCTCTTGATAATGTTGTGATAAATAAAATAATTTTAGAATGAATATAGAAAAATATCTTTATTTGAATATTAGAAAAATTGGGATCATATTTGCTTTTTTTATTATTGCTTTGCTGATTCACAATGCTTTTTATTATTTATTTAGATTTGAGGAAGGATTTTTTTTATTATTAGCTGCATTTGTTATTCCTGCTTATTTTTTGATTTGTGTTTTTTATACTATATTCCATCATGTTAAAAGGAAGTTGAAGAAGAAATAAAAATAAGAAAAGCTATGGAGAGGCTAGTATCTTATAGAAAAATATTCAAATTCTTTTTTATATTTTTGCCATTCTATTTTAATATCATCAACTCTTGCTATTAGAGGACCTTTACTACACCATGAAATCAATTGTTTAAGATTAGTTTCTTCTCCTTCTGCAATAATTTCTACTGTTCTATCTGGATTATTTTTTACCCAACCAGTTATATTTAGTATTTTTGCCTGTCTTTTTGTTCCTGCTCTAAAGAAAACTCCCTGGACACGTCCGCTTATTATAATATGAATCCTCTTTTTTGTCATTCTAAACTTAAAATGTTTTTTAGTTCTGTTTTTAATCTGTTTTCAAATGCTGCAACTGTTTCTCCTTCTTGTTTTTCTGTAGACAGATTAATCATAAGATCATTTATTAATATTTCTTCTTTTTCTGATGTTAAATCAGTTACTTTGATTTGCTGGAGATGTTCTTTTATTAAGGATGATTCAATATCTTCAATAGAACTTGTTTGTGTTTTTATTTCTTCAAATTCAGATGTTGTTAGTTTATTTGTGTTTTTCATTACAAAGAAAGCTGATTTTTCGTAGAGCATATCAAATATCTCTTTAAAATTAATATCAGATGGTTTGCCTGATACTAATGTTCCTTCTACTCTAATTGTTATTATTGTGTTGTTGAATTCTTGTGCTTTTATTTTCTCTTTTATAGCAGATTCAACTTGTTCTGGAGTAAGATGATTTGCATCTATTTTTATCTTAAATAGATTATAGATCTGGATTGGCTGCCATTCAACTGAGGTATTATAT
>JAHWIT010000156.1 GCA_019322455.1 Candidatus Woesearchaeota archaeon | reverse complement strand
CGTAAGGATGGATTATAAAGGTTCTAATACAGGTTATAACGTTGGAGTTAATTACCTAAGTTCAGATAATGAACTATGGTATGCTTTACCTGATATTATTTCATCTGTTCTATTAACAGGTAAAGTTCCAAACATCATTGAAGCTACCAGGTATGTTCCAAAAGGTGTTCAGAAAGGTCTGAGAAAAAGTCAGATACTTGGGATTGATATTGATCCTTCAAAAAATAATCTTGTACAGGTACTTGTTGAAGAAAGACAGAACCTTAAAATTCAACTCAAGACTATTGATAAGGAAGATCCAGAATACCAACAATTAAAGAGTAGGGCACAGGCTATCAAAATTCTTGTTAATGCGATGAGCTATGGAATCTTCATTGAGCTTAATCCAGAGGATAAGAATAGTGATATTCAGGTTTATGGATTGGATGATTTCAATACATCTGAGAACAGGTTCGAGAAAGCAGGTAATTACTTTCATCCTTTGCTTGCTGTTATGATTACAGCAGGATCTAAATTATTCTTGGCAATGGCAGAAGCCAAAGTTAAAGAGCTTGGGTCAGTTCATGCATACATGGATACGGATTCAATCTTTGTTCCTCCTGAACATGCTCAGGAGATCATAGATTATTTCCAACCTCTTAATCCTTACACCCTTGATATTGATCTGTTGAAGCCTGAGAAAGAGGATATGTGGTTTTATGGCATCTCCTCTAAGAGATATGCTCTTTACACTTATGAGAATGAAGAAATCAAGTTCATCGAAGGAGAGAGATCTTTCAAATTGCATGGACTTGGTCATTTAACAAACCCGTTTCCAAAGAATGTTGAAGATTGGCAGGCTGAGATATGGGAAGATATTCTCAAACGGCATTATGGAATGATTTCTGAATTGGATATTGAAGAGAAGTATTCAAACATGTATGCTATTTCAAGGCTCGCTGTTTCAACTGCAAATGTTTTGCATAGGTTTGATACAATTAACAAAGGTAAGGAATGGAAAGACCAGATTAAGCCGTTCAATTTCTATCTCGTTGGTTTTCAGGTTGCTGAAGAAGATGGTAAAGCGGTAAAGCCTTTAGCTCCTTATTCAGATGATCCTCAAAAGGCTGTCTATGAACCGTTTATTGATTATGCAACTGGGCAGATTAAAGAAGGAACTCATTATTTCAAGCCATTAAGCAGGACAATAATGCAATATGTGGAACATCTTGAGCATAAATTTGATGGCAAGATTGGAGTTCTTGAGAGGAAGCATGTTCATGCGGATTCTGTTATTTATATTGGGAAGGAAGCCAATAATATTGATGAACAGGAATTGGATGTAAAGAAGTCTCAAGAGTTTTTGAACAAAAAAGAAATCATGCAGAAGATACTCGTTTTACCACAAAGGCAAGCTGAAGAATGGGGAGTAGATAGGAAGACTTTTCAGAGAATTAAAAAAAGAATAAAGGAAACTGGAAATATTAATTTAGGTACACTTGCTGTTAAAAGATTAGTCTCACACATATAACACTATATGTAATAATTGCTATATTCATCATAGTAATAAAAATTGATTTGAAACTATGATATCTAACAATAATTTTTAGAGAAAGCTGATTTCTGAAGCCTATTCTCTTTATGAAGCCAGAGAATACCAAAAGGCATTAAATAAAGCAGATGGAATTTTAAGGGTTGAAAAAAATAATATTATTGCTCGTAATTTAAAAGCAGCTATTTTGATAGAATCCTGGGATATTCATGACAAAAACAAAAGCCCAATTTATGAAGCTATCACTCATCTCAATATATGCATTAAGGAAGATTCAGAAAACAAAATAAATTATTAGCTAAATTTAGGTAACGCTTATTATAAGCTTGCAATTAGTGACTTACAAGAAAAAGGGAACTTGGACTTAAAAATTGTAGATAATCTAGAAAAAGCAAAGAGTTTGTTTAATGAATCTTTACAGATTTGTGAAAAGCAACCTGATGTTTGGATTAACAAAGGAAATACTTTAGACCATCTTGGAAGGCATTTTGAAGCCCTTTATTGTTACGATAGAGCCATTCTTTTAGATTCCTCTCATTTTAATTCTTGGGGAAATCGAGGTCTTTGTTGTTGGCGTTTATCTATGTTATCAGAAAATGATGAAGATCGAAAAAAACTCTTTTTAGACGCAATGGTTTATCTGGCAATAGAATTAAAAAATAATCCTGCTTTTGAAATAGGTGAATCTGAAAAAAAAATTATACTAGATTTCAT
>JAHWIT010000155.1 GCA_019322455.1 Candidatus Woesearchaeota archaeon | reverse complement strand
TGTCATCGTGTTGTAAGTTCTGATGGTTCATTAGGAGGATATTCAAGAGGTCTTAGGAAGAAGATTGCTTTGTTGAAAAAAGAAGGTATTTTTGTGAAGAATAATAAGATTGTTGATTTTAAAAAGAAATTATATACCTTTAAATAATCTTGTTGCGTAATATTTAGGTAAGCCTGCTCTTATTATCTTTTTTGCAGCTTTTTCTAGATCATATCTGACTCTTCTGCATTCAAGCATTCTTTTACCAGTGTTGTGTATAAAGTAAGAAGCTCTTGGGTCACAGTTTCGAGATTGGCCGCTTGAACCAACATTTACAACAACCTTTTCGTCGTCTCTTAAATAGTATCTATTTCCTTTTAAATCTCTTGGATAAACATAGTTGTATTTGTTGCTAATCTTAATTTTTCCTTTTTTACCTTCAATTATTAATCTTCTTGTAGGATTATTTGGTCTAATTAATAAACCAGGGATATGATTGTTTCCATTAAAGCAAATCCAATCAAATAAGCTAAAATTAGTTTCTAGTTTTTCTTCTGGGGTTTCAATTATTCTTCCTATTTTTTCAAGACCTAGTGTGTCTTTTGGATCATTGTAATGCAATAAGTCTTCTACATCTCCGCCACTAAGGTATTCTGAAACTGGGTCACGAGGAGAGCCATGAACATATAATATATTATTTTCTTCGTAACGATCAGGCATTTTATTAAAAAGTTCCATATATCTTCTTCTGTTTCTTTTTTTGTTTATTCTTCCTTCTAGTTTCTTTTTTGTCCATTGCATTGAGAATAAGATATTGTGACTAGAAAGATAAGGATTTTCAGAAAATGCTCTTTTAACACTAATAAAAAGATCTCTTATAAATCTTTCGTGATTTCCAAATAAATGTTTATATGCTTTTTTCAATATTGAACTTAGACATTCTCTTGGATTTGCTCCATAGCCGATTGTGTCTCCTAAACAAATTAGTCTATCAACATGTTGTTTATCAATGTCTTTTAGAACAGCTTCTAATCCTTCTAGATTCCCATGAATATCTGCTACTATTGCTTCCCTCATTCTGGGCAAGAATAATACAGAAATATAAAAATCTTCTTGATATTTTAATAAAAAATAATAAAAATTATTTCTTTTTCTTTTTCCTAGTTTTTTTAAGCTCTTTATCCAGCTTTAGTTTATCTAGTAATTCTTTATATCTGTTTCTAATTGTAACTTCTGTTACTCCTGCTACATCTGCTACTTCTCTTTGGGTTCTTTTTTCGCCATGAATTAATGCAGATACATATAAAGCTGCTGCTGCGATTCCAGTTGGTCCTCTTCCTGAGGTTAATTCTGCTCTTTGCGCCATTTCTAGAATATCTATGCTTCTTGATTGAGATTCTGGAGAAAGTTTTAAAGCAGAAGCGAATCTTGCAATATAGTCAGCTGGATTTGAAGGCAAGATATTGATTCCTAGTTCTCTTGTTACAAATCTATATGTTCTTCCTATTTCCTTTTTTTCAATACCAGATGCTTCTGATAATTCATCTAATGTTCTAGGAACATCATGTCTTCTGCAAGCAGCATATAATGCTCCTGCTACTACTGATTCCATTGAACGTCCACGTACTAACCCTCTTTGTACTGCTAGAGTGTATATTCTTGCAGATTCTTCTTCAACTGATTTTGGCAGTTTAAGATATGAAGAAACTCTTTTTAGTTCGCCTAATGCTAATTTTAAGTTTCTTTCAATTGCTGTTGAGATTCTGTACTGCCATTTTCTTAATCTAAAGAACTTGTTTCTGTCTTTTCCACCTAATCTTAGAAGATCTGATTGCTGGCCAACTTCTGTACCTAATCCTTGGTCATATTGTGTATAAGTCATAGGTGCTCCTGTTCTTCTTCTTTTTTCAGCACCTTCAGAATCAAATTCACGCCATTCCTGGCCCATATCAACCATTTTATCTTCAATAACTAGGCCACAATCTTTACAGATAATCTCTCCTTTCTCACGGTTCCAGAAGAGATTTATGCCCCCACATTCAGGACATTTTTTTATCATTTCAGGCATATTTATTACCCCCTTGAATAAGCATAGCTAATCATAATATGCTTAAAATATAATATTTAATTTATCCCCCATTTAACATTATCTCATAGCTACAATAAATTTATAAAGATTATTATGTCGTCATTTATAAACTTTTCTATTATTTTGGGAAAGATTTAAAAATTATAGGATAGTTCTGGTTAGTGATATCAAATGAAGCAAGAACTTCCTGAAGATTTGTTGAGGATTTTAGCTTGTCCTGTATGCAAATCAAAGCTTGAATATAAAAAAGAAGAGAATATTCTTAGATGCAATAAGTGCAAGATTAATTATCCAATAAAAGAAGGTATTCCTATATTAATGCCTCCTGAAAAGAAATAATTCTTATTTTCCCCAACCTTTTGCCAGCACAACTAGATAGATAGCAAAAGGTTGGGGCCTGTGAATCCGCGCTTTTTCGCTCACTGAACTAGCTGATTGCGAAAAAGCGCGATTGAGCACTAATCAAAAACTCGATTAGCTGTTAGTTGTGACTTTGAGAGTTTTTGGTTTTATTTAGTATTACTTTTATTACTAGTATTACTTAAGAGTTAGATAATGTATTACTTTTATTACTTATACTATAAGTAATACTTTATAGGTTGTTATTAGTAACCTTTAAATAAAGATATACTCTTTTTTCTTTCAATGCCGCAGTGGCACAACCTGGTACTGCGCGGATTCTAGAAATAGAAGCGTAAGCCTTGAGTGTTGATTCACTAAGAGTCAGGTCAGCCCGTTCCCGCAAGGGTATCCCGGTTCAAATTTAGCGAAGAAATTTGATGCTTTGCATTGAAAGTCCGGGCTGCGGCGTTTTATTCTATTAAGAGAAAGTATTATATATTCAATTTATTAAGTTCAATATATGGAAGAAATAAAGAAAGAACAAAAAGTACCAGAACATCCAAAGACAGATTATTCAAGCAAGTCAGAAGTAGCTATGTGGCTTGATGATTATAATGATTTGTTCTCTGATTTTGATCCTAAGCCTTATTCGCAGAGAATAATGTCTTATGACTTTTTAAATGAGCTTAGAAGAGCAACCAAACAAAAATATGGGAAGATTAAATTAAGTATTTTAATCCCTAAAGATGAGAGGGATATAAAAATAGACCATATTATCAAAACAAGACTGAAAGAATATTTCAGGAAGCATTATTATTTTCATAAAAAAGAATCAAAAGGTGTTTTAAAGCAGGGATTATTATTTTGTGTTTTTGGTGTAGTCTTGATGTTTGTGGCTACATATATTTTATTTTATTTCCATAATGTAAACCTAATTATGAGTTTTTTTATAGTTCTATTAGAACCTGCTGGTTGGTTTTTGTTCTGGGAAGGGTTAAATGTTGCTATATTCAAATCAAAGGAAAAAAAGCCTTTGTTAGATTTTTATGAAAAGATGTCAAATTGTACAATATATTTTTCTTCTTATTAGCTTGAAACTAAGATATTGGATTAGAATATTTTCTGAATTAAGAAGAAATTTTTAAATTAATCTATTTAACAATAACTTTTTTCTCTATTTTAACGCCATCAATTCTTTTTAGAATATTCAATGCATATTTTAATCTGACTGGATTTTCAGCATAGATTGTCATTAATGGCTCTCCTTTTTTTATTTTCTGGCCTTCATGTTTATTATAGAAATATATTCCTGCTCCTTTATCAACCGGTGCTCCAGCAATTCTTGCTATCTTGTTTATTGTAAAATTATCAACATCTGTTATTTTACCTGTAACTGGAGCTTTGAAGGTATAAAAATATTTGCCAAGCTTTATCTTATCTGGATCTATATTAGGATTACCGCCTTGCGCTTTTATTATTTCCCTCATCTTACCATATGCCTGACCAGAATCTAGGATTTCAATGACTTTTTGTTTTGCGTTCTTTATGCCAGTTATTTCTAACATCTTTATTGCCATACTTATACATTTATTTTCTAAATCCATAGGTCTTCTAGGATCTCTTTTTAACAGCCACAAGATATCTCTTGCTTCTAATGCAGGACCAATTCCATTTCCTATTGGTTCACTGCCGTCAGTTAATATAACATATATTTTCATTCCTAATTTTTTTCCGATTTTTACAAAAAGTCTTTTTAGATGTTTTGCTTGTTTTTTTGTTTTGATTTTAGTGTCTTTGCCTAAAGGAATATCTATTAAGATATGAGTTGAATTAACAGCTGCTTTTTTAGCTAATATAGAAGCTAATAACATTCCTTCTGGGTCTAAAGACAAAGGATGCCTTAATTTTATTAATTTGTCATCAGCTGCTGCTAGATCAATTGCACCTCCCCATACAATACAGGCATTTGTTTTTGAAACAGCTTTTTTCATCTTGTCTAATGATAAAGAAACAGGAGCTAGTACCTCCATTGTATCAGCTGTTCCAGCTGGACTGGTTATGCTTCTAGAACTAGTTTTAGGCATTGTCAAGCCAGCAGCTGCAATTATAGGAACTAAAACCATTGTTGTTCTATTTCCTGGAACTCCGCCACTACAATGCTTATCAAGAATTATTTTTCTTTTCAGCTTTAACTTGCTTCCATATTTAACAATAGCTTTTGTTAATGCAACTGTTTCTCTTAAGGTCATTCTTTTTGTAAAACATGCTGCAATAAAATAGGTTAATTCTATTGAGGTTAATTTATTTTTAACAATCTCTTTTACTAATTCATCAATTTCTTCATTTGTTAATTCATGACCTTCTAATTTTTTTTGAATATAAGAAATTCCTAAAGGCTTTTCTTCGATGTCAATATCAATGATGTCTCCTTTTTTGGCTTTTAATAAGTCTAATATTTCTTCATAAAATCCTATTTTTCCAGGAGGAAGTGCTTTTTTGCTTTCAGCTATATTAATAATTGCAGAAGTAATTTTTTTACCTTTTTTAATCCTAACTCTGTCTTGATGATGTAAATCTAGTTTATGCGCATCTTTTTCATTTAGCAATACAACAAGAACTCCGCCTGTTGCGATGTCTAGGTCTTTGACTCTTAACTTCATTTGATTCCTCTGCTTAGTTTAATAAATGTGATTGACAAAACAAGTATTAAAGGACCTATAATCACACCCATAAAACTAAACAGGCTTAATCCTCCTAAAACCCCTAATAAAACAAGGATTGGATGGATCTGGGCTTTATCACCAATTACTTTTGGTTTTAGAAATATATCTATGGTTGAGATGATAATACCTCCAATTATTATTCCAAATCCTGACAAAATATCATTATTATAGATTTTTATTAGTGCAGCAGGAATCCAGATTAATCCAGCTCCTACCATAGGCAGAAATGCTAATAAGAACATTACAATTCCCCATAATATAGGAGAGGATATTCCAAACAGCTTAAATGTGATTGCTCCAAGTATACCTTCTAAAAGTGATATTACAAAGATTCCATAAATAATAGCTCTTGTTACTTCCTGAAGCTGATTGAAAATCTTTTCTTTGTTCTTTTTTTCAATAGGAGAAAGCTGTTCAATCCTATCTACCATACGTTTGCCATCTTTTAACAAGAAGAAAACCATGAAAAATGTGATAAAGATATCAAGTATTCTTTTTGGCAAACTAACTAGGAAATTAAAAGCACTCTCAGCAATAAAGATTGTAACTTTTTTTAATCCATCATCAATATAGTATCGTGTTGTTGGTTTTTTCATAAAGCTTTTTAAATTTTGCATTATATTGCAGTATAAAGTATCTTCTCTGCAGTCTGTGTCAAACAGATTTCCAGTTAGTATGTTTTGCTTTATCAGGATATAACTAACTTGAGCTTCTTTTGAAACCTGAAGAATAACAAGAGCAACAGGTATTAAGATAAGCAAGATAATTAAAATAGAGATAATTACTGCAGATAGGTTTTCTCTTTTTATTTTTTTATTTAACCAATCGTATAAAGGATAGAATATGTATGCTAGAATTATAGAAGTTATAATAGGAATAAGATATGGTCTTATAATTAAAAAGGCTAATACTAACAAAATTAGAAGAATTATTACAATAAAGTATTTTGTGTGATTTTTATTTATACTAAATCACCTCTTTTAGTATTATTTTGTTATTTTAGGTTTAAATATGTTTCGGTATAATCAATTATTTAGGAAGATTTTTAAGTATGTTTTAATAACTTAATATTATGTCATGGATATTGTTTTCAATTTTAGCAGCTTTAGTATGGGCAGTTGTGAGTACTGTTGATAAATATATATTGACTAAATGGATTAGAAAACCAATTGTTCCTGTTATGGTTTTAGGAGTTATAGGATTAACAGCAAGCTTTGCTGTTTATTTAATCAAAGGATTTGCTGCTTTGTCTTATTTTAATTTATTTTTGGCATTTATTGCTGGAATTTTTTATATTTTAGTTATTTTATTTTATTTTAAAGCAGTTAAGATAGAAGAGATATCTCGTGTTGTTCCTTTATTTTATTTATCGCCTATATTTGTTTTAATTCTTGCAATGATTTTCCTAAAAGAAATTTTTGCTCCTATAAAATATTTAGGAATTTTGATGCTAATAATTGGAGCAGTTTTAATATCTTCAAGAAATTTTTTCAAGATTAGTTTTGGAAAGGCTTTTTGGTTTATGATCTTTTCATCATTTGCTTTAGCAGTTCATTCAGTAATAATAAAATATCTGTTAAATTTTGCTGATTTCTGGACAATATTTTCATACATAAGAATTGGAACATTTATTGCTTTGATTCCAATATTTTATTTAAATTTCAAAGATATTAAATATACTGTAAAAGAACACGGCAAAAAGGTGATAGGAGTAATTTCTATAAATGAGATAATAAATTTATTTGGTGTTTTGTTCATAACAATTGCTATGGTGAGTGGTTTTGTA
The DNA here is from genome assembly GCA_019322455.1 of Candidatus Woesearchaeota archaeon. GTDB lineage: Archaea > Nanobdellota > Nanobdellia > Woesearchaeales > WJKL01 > JAHWIB01. Next base: position 4,684 of record JAHWIT010000155.1, on the reverse strand, counting down.
ACATTAGTTAGTGCTTTGTCTTCTGTTCAGCCTTTCTTTGTTTTATTCTTTGCTTTGGCATTAAGTATTTTTTATCCTAAAATATTAAAAGAAGAGATTGGCAAATCAGTTGTATTTTGGAAATTAATTGCTATAATTATAATGGTTATAGGAGCTGTTTTAATAATTTAAGAATCAGATTTATCTTTTTCTTCATCTTCTGGAACTAAATCTCCAAGCATATCAGCTAGATGGCCATGTTCATTTTCAGTTTTTTTCTTTGTATCAGGTTCTTTGTTTTCAGGTTTTTTAGATTCAGGTTCTTCAGAAGTTTTTTCTGGCTGTTCTGGTGCTGGTTGTGGAGTAGATTGTGGTGCTGGTTCTGGTTTTTCTGGTTGAGTTTTTTCTTGTGTTCTAGGTATTTCGGTTTTTACTGCTTTAGCAACTACTGATTCTATATATTTTTTAACTGCAGGAGATTTAAGATTTTCACCAAAGAATTTTGTTAATAGCATACTTCCTTCAGGAGAGTTAAGATAAGTAGAAAATAGTTTTGGAAGCATTTCCTGTCCTTCATTTGATTTTAGATAATCTGCAACAACTTTAGGACTGTTTTCAACTACTTTTTTTATTTCTTGTCTAGCATATGTTCTTATTTCTTCTAGTTCTTCTTTTGTTGCAACTCTGCTTTCTAAAGCTGAAACTGAAGAGTTAGCTCCTTCTACAAGTTGTTTTAAAGGTTCATATTTTGTTTTTTCTTTTGCTAATTCTTCATTAACTGCTTTTTTTACTGCAGGCAATATCTTTTCTTGAATATATTTCTTTCTACCATCATCAAATTCTTTAATTTCCTGAGTAACTAATTGTGCTTTAAGTTCAACTTGATTAGCTAATGTTTGGATTTGCGCTTCTTTTTGTGCAAAAGCTTTTGTCATTATCTGAGGAAATTCAAAAATAAGCCTATGCATTCTATCATGGAAACTTTTTCCAGCATTTTCTATTTCTCTCATACCTTCATTATATACTTCTCCCATTCTTTTTAAATAATCAGTAAGAACGTCTGGCATTTCGCCGTTAGTATCAAGAACATGATTTCCAGATTCTTGAGGTTTTTGTTTAGAATAATTTCCTTTATCTCCACTAGCTTTCTTTGCCATATTGAGATATCTTAATTTGGGTTATTTATAAACCTTATGGACTTTTACTACTTAAAAGTAATTTAAGAACTGGCTTTTTGTTTAGTTATTTGAACTAATTTTTGAACATAATAGAATACTTGATTTACATTTGAGATTTTTTCAATCTTAAAATTAGGATATAATATGATAGTTCCTGTATTAAAGATTTTGTCAAGCAAATTCTTTTGAAGATAAACATTTGTTACATTAACAAAAGGAATTGACTGGTCTTTAAATTCAAGTTTGTGTTGATAAAATAGATATTTGTTTTTGCTTATTTTTATAATGATTAAAATAAGTTCAATTATAACTGCAATAAATAATATTATTATTGTTATAATTAATGTATAATTTTTTGTAGAGTCTTTTGCATTCAACAAATAAAGATTCAGCCATATTGCAAAGTAGAAAACAACTCCTAAGCCAATCAATTGAAGAAGTTTAGGAATAAGAGTTCTTGCTAAATCTTGGGATAATGAATATTGCGGTTGTTCACCATTCATTTTGAGCCTCTTTTTGGAAATGTAATGGGCCCAGCCGGAATTGAACCGGCGACCTCCTCGATTTTGAGTATAACTCGTCAACGAGACGTCATAGCTTCTAGCCGTGACTTGCGAACGAATAAATGAGTTCGCTCGCGCATTTCACAGGTCACTAGACCATGAGCCCAATATCTTAAATAAAAAATAGAATATATTTAAATATTATTATTTAATTTATTAGATATATGAACTTTTTCAAAAAACTATTCAAAAAAGATATAGAAAAAGAGATAGATGAAAAGATAAAACATTTTGTAAAAAAACACGGCAAAACAAAAGAGATAAAGGAATTATCTGAAATTACAAAGGAAGACCGGCTTAAGGATGATTTTTTTGATATTATTTTTAAGTTAAGTTATACATCAAATAAGAGAAAGAGAAAGGAATTGACTGCAAAAGCAGAATTAATTGCTTCTAAGATTCCAGGATTAAAAGGGTGGCCAAGAGATAGTAAAAAATTCTGGGATGTTGAGGCTTATGCATGGCTTGGAAAGATACCAAGAAGAATCAGAGAATTTATTAGAAAAGAATTAATGAAGAGGATTCCTCTTGGAACATTGAATTTAGGAATTGGTTCTGGAAGCTATCCTTATATTGAGGATTCTGTTTTATTAGATCTATCAAGAGAGATGTTAAAGTTAGTTACTCCTGTTAAATCTAAAGCAAAGATTGAATATGATTTAGAAAAAGGCAAACTGCCTTTTCAAGACAATAGTTTTGATTCTGTAACAATGGTTTTTGTTATTGATTATTTGAAGAATTTGAAGCAGGTGTTAAAAGAGACTAAAAGAATTTTGAAGAAGAATGGAAAATTGATTTTAGTAAATTCAAAGAAACCGATTGATAGTTGGTATAGAAAACATGAAGTAAAACATTATACTAGAAAAGAGATTAAATTATTATTAAAACAGATTGGTTTTAAAGTAAAGATTGAAGAAAAGAAGATTGATAAAATAGTATTATTGTTTGTTGAAGGGATAAAGTAAAAAAGATATTAAACTTTTCTAATTTCATTTAATTGGTTACGGTCTACATCTAAAGGGTCTATACCTAATTCAAATTTTAAATAATTAGTAATAACTTTATAGCCTGGTTTACTTTTATCAAAACCAATTAATACCATATCAAAGTGACCTTCTGCAACATTTAGTCTTCGGCTTGTTGAACCAAGGCGTATACTGCTACCACTATATTTAGCATACACATCTGTTACTATTACTCCTAGATGTTGTCCTTTTTCATGTTCAGGTATATTACTTTCAAAAACATAGGCTTCTCTGGGACTTTGATATAGTTTAATATATGTTCTATCTTTCATAGGTGTTTTATCTTCCTGTGAACAAGAAAACTCATTGCCACTGCTTGGACAGATCTTAAATAGTTTAATTTGAAGATCTGAACCTTCAGACTGAATAGTTCTATTACAATCAAGTAATCTGGAAAGAAAGCTTTCACGCAGATATGCTTCATCTGAAATTTCACGAAATATAGGACTAATGAATTTGCTTATTTTTTCTAAATCTTTTGTATGATAAACTGTAATTGATTTTTCTAAATTCCCTGCACAATAAATTGAAGTATCTGATTTTCTCATTTTAATATACGAATAGAAGGTTATTTATAAATCTTTCTTTTTTTTATTACTAGGTAGTAATAATTTATTTTATAATATTATTAATAAGTAAAATTTTTATATTATAATTAACCGATGAATTATTATGGAAAAAGAATTTATTGAAGCATTAAAATATGCTCTTGATTTTGAAATAAAAGGAGAGAAGATTTATAGAAGTATTGCTGAGAATTCTGAAGATGAATTTGTTAAGAACACATTTAATGGATTAGCTGATGATGAAGTTGTGCATGAGAAGGTAATTAAGGAGTATATGGAAGGAAAGGCTGATTTTTCTGCATTGCAAAAAGTAACTTTAGATCCAAAAAGATTTTTTGGAACTGTTACAGAAGAATTTAAGCAAAGGGCTAAGAAGCATGGAGCTGAATTAAAGCCATTTGATACTGGAATTGAATTAGAGAAACAAAGCATTGCTTATTATAAAGAGCAGTTTGGAAAAGCAAAAACAGAAGAAGCTAAGAAATTCTTTGAGTTTTTAATAAAACAAGAAGAGTTTCATCTAAAAACCTTGCAAGAAGCAAAGGATTTCTTAGGAGATCCTGAAAACTTTTATGTTGAGTTTGAGAGATGGAGTTTGGAAGGGTAAGAATCAGTAAGATTTAAAAAGAAAACTTCAATCTTTTTCTAAAAGGCCTGGCTAATGCGAGGGTTGAATTCAAGTTGATTCTTGAATTTCCTCAGAGCAAAGCCTGGTCAAATGCGCAGGCAGGGAATTCTTCTGGATTTCCTTGCGAAACTTAAGACCAGCTTAAGTGTTGAGGCTTATGCCGATGATAGACACTATCTGCGTAAGCGATCCTGTCTCTTAGTGAGTTCGTGGGTTCGAATCCCATCCCTCGCATCCTAACGGATGCGAGCTGTCTTAAAGGACAGCCCTCGCACAATCAATAAAGTCCCTGGGACTAATAGTGACGGGGACTTTATTTCTTTATTTCTCGTAAGAAATTTATAACAAAAGAGAGAGGGATGGGGTTCGAACAAAAATCTACAAAAATTTTATAAACAAAGTTTGAATTAATTTTTTTATGCCTCTGTGGCTTAGTGGTAAAGCGCTACCTTGGTATAAACTAACAAAAAGGTAGAGATCGCGAGTCCGATTTTGTCAAAAGGTTCATTGCCTTTGGCAACGAAAGTCTCGCCAGAGGCTTTTTTATATAATAAATTTTATATAATCTGCTTTTTTGTTATTTTAATATGGAAAAATATCCTGGATATACTATTGAGGATGATATTATTGTTATAAAAAGAGAATTAACAGAATTAGATTTATTTGTTAAGGATTTTTTAGAAGTTCTAAAAAAACATTCCGATTATTTAATTGTCAGCGGTTTTGTTAGTATTTCAACAGGTAG
>JAHWIT010000154.1 GCA_019322455.1 Candidatus Woesearchaeota archaeon | reverse complement strand
GTGTTAGTGTAGGTGCTCTGAATGTTACAATTAATTGTTCAGACTTAACAACATCTACAAATGAGACAATATGTAGTGCTATTGAAAGAATTGACACAAATGTAATCCAGATCAATTCAACAGTAAATGATGTATTGAATTTGGTTAATTACATTAATGGAACTAGATGGGGCAATTTAACTGCATGGGATTTATATCAAGCAATATTAAATCAAAGTATTGATATAGATGATGAGATACAAGAAATTCTTACTGCTATATCCAGATTAGGAGAATTCCAAGAAGAATTAGTATTCTTAGTAACAGACGCATTTGGTTTGCAGCAGTCTGCTAGAAATGACCTTGAGAATGGAAATCTTGCTTCAGCTGCATCTAAATTACAACAAGCAAATGATAAGTTAAATGAAGCTGCAATGAGATTAATTGAAGCAGAAAATAGAGCAAGTCAAGAAGCAGCAACTACTGAACAAGAAACAAGTGGATATGGTTGGGTAATAGGTGCGTTGTTTGGAATATTAATAATTGCAGGAGTGTTGATTTATTTGTTTACTAGGCCCAGGTCTTGATTTTTTTTCTTTAATTTTTTTATAAGAAATCTGAATGATTTAGTCTAGAATTTAAAATTTTTATTTATCTGCACCTGGAAAACTTTCATAGAAATGTTGAGTATTGAGGTTCTGTCTTTTTGTAGTAAATTCTTGTAATTCAGATAAACTATATTCATGAATAGATGTTCCAGATATAGCTTCAATAGCTTCATAAAATTTTCCTTGTTTATCATATTCTAATGCAACTGCAAGTCTTGATTCTCTTGGTTTTTCTGGATTTATTTTAATGCCTATAAAATCAGCTAGAATTGTTAGTGTATCCCAATTTTTTAATTCTCCTAATGTCATTGTAGATTTATAATTTGGCAGTTGTTTTTAAATCTTGGGGAATTTTGCATTTACAAAATTTGATTTAAAAAAAATAGAAACATACAAAAATCAGAGATTTTTGAGCTTCGAAAAATCTTTGATTTTTCGAAACATTTATATATGAATTATACATTATTAATGTAGTTTAAAGACATTGAGAATGTATAGATGAAAATAGAAGTAGAAGATGTTGAAGAGGTAATTGACAGAAAGGTTGATTCTTATAGCACAAGCACTAGGATCATTATTCCAAAAAAGTATGCTAATAGAAGAGTTAAGGTTCTTATTCTGAAAGGGGTGAAGAAATGAAGAGACTTCATTTCAATATAATACTAGTATGGTTAGTATTATTAGTATTACTAGTAGTATTGTGCTCTTCTGTGTATGCTGATGTAGATTATTTTACAGAACGAATGAATTTTCCACCTGGTTCATCAAGAAGCCATAAACAAACATTGACAAATAATGGAAATACAACAATTGTGGTTAATGCAACTGTGCCTAGTGGTTTTAGTGCATCTGCTTCAGATTGTTCACAGCCAACTGCAAGTCTATTTAGCTGTACATTGTCTCCTAGCTCATCAAAGTATTTTACAATTACTTCTCCAAGCAACTGCACAGAAGGAACTATTTACAAATCTCAATTAACAAGTAATTCAAGTTTTTCAGAGGAATTTACTTTTGTTTGCATTCCTGACAATAAGATAACTGACTGCAAGATTGAGTATGGGCATGGAGATGCTAATTATCTTCCTAATGATCAGTTGTATATTTCAAATGAGACTGCAAGCATCTTTAATTTAGTCAGGGTTTGGAATATTGGGCATTACCTAACTCCTGATGAGGCTGCAGAAAATGCAACAATAACATGCCAGTATGAAAATTATCCTGTAAGGACATATGGAAGGGTTGAGATTGATTATGGAACAAGTTATGTAAATGGAACATTTTTTTGGAGCTTGATTGAAAGTGGTTATTGGTTCAGGATTGGGGTAGTGAGCCAGGATGTCAGCGGGAAAAGTATTGGAAATTATTACAACAAAACATGCTCTAATTTAACTTATCAATATGATCATCATCAGGTTGTTGCTGCTCCAAGTTTATGCAATTTAGAGATAAGAGATACAGCTCCTTTTACAACTACAATTACAAGCCATCCTTATGTTTCAGGCAAGGCTTTATTGACAATAATCAATAATGAAAAATATGATACATATGATTTGTCTTTTGATAAATTATTAAACAATGAAGAACATACTGAAACATACAGGCAGTTGAACAGCGGCAACAGTGTAAGTTATGTTATTGATCAGTCTAATAACTGCAGCATTAATCTGTTTTTTATTCCAAGCTGGTATATCAACAGCTGGCATCCAAGATATTATACACAAACATTGAACTGCAGTTTTGGGCTGAATAATCCTCCTATACTATCTACTATTGGAAGCCAGACAGCTTATGTTAATAACACATTTACATTTGATGTAAATGCTACTGATTATGACAATGATAATCTTACATTCTATGACAACACTAGTTTGTTTGATATAGATAATTTAACAGGACTGATAAATTTCACACCAAATGCTTCAATGATAGGAAATTATTCTATTAATATTAGTGTTTTTGATATATATAATGCAAGTGATTATGAAGTGTTTAATCTTGAAATAAAATTAATTCCTCCTTTATGCGGAGATAATAATCTTGATATAGGAGAGGTTTGTGATGATGGAAATAATAATGATTGCGATGGCTGCAAAGGAGACTGCTCAAGATTAGATAATGTATGCGGAGATAGTATTGTTGAATGTGGTGAGCAATGTGATAGTGGTAATCTTAACAGCCAGACATGTGTAAGTTTAGGTTATAGCAGCGGCAGTTTAAGTTGTACTTTGAATTGTACATTTAATACGTCTGCTTGTGTAACAGCTCCTTCGCCTCCTCCTTCAGATGGTGGAGGTGGTGGAAGAAGGCCTGAGCCTGAACCAGAACCTGAACCAGTTCCTATTGAGGAAGTAAAAGATATGGAATTAAGAATAATTAGTTATCCTGATGATTTAATTATAACTGACGAAGAGTTTGTTGTTGTTGCTGAGGTTCAAAATACAGGAAGTGTAATATTAGAAGATATTATATTAGAGGTAGATAATAATCAAGGATGGTATAGTGAAAGTGAATATTTGGGAAACTTTGACCCTGGTGAAAGAAAGAGAGTTAATATTAGATTTGAAAATGAGATTTGTTCTTCTGAATCCTTTGTAATAAAATCCGGATTAAAGGTTGAATTAACTGCTAAAGAAAAAGAGATAGAGGATTATGAAGAGGCATTTATTGATGTAGGTATTCCTGAATTAAGTGTATTTACAGATAGTAATTGGTATTCTGAAGGGGATGTGATGAGGCTTTGTATTATTTACAATAATATAGGTAAAGATTCTAAAGAGCAATTAGAATTTGAGATTAATTTTGTATATGAAGAAGAAGAGCCTTATATTATTGATTATTTAAGCCCTTATTCTGTAGATAAGGATAAGATATTGATAGTAACAAGAGATTATGTTCTTAATGATATTCCTGTAACAACTGATTATATTATTGATGTGGCTTTGTTTGGAAGAGGAGATCTTTTCTCTGAAAAATACTTAATAACAGAAACTAGTACAGAAGTATTTTTAAACGGAATAACAGAGGATGAGATATTACAAGAAGAGAATACTTCCTATGAATTCAGATATAAGGACGAGATGCGTAGAGTGCATATAAATTATTTTGATGAGAATTTTGTTGATATTACTCTTTATTCTCCACCTGAAAATTTCAGAATAAAGTTATTAGAAACAATAAATATAGATTTAGATGAAGATGATGTTGATGATATAAGCTTAACATATCTTGGAGTAAAGGATGATAAAGCAGATATAAGGATTAAGATATTGCCTAAGGTGCCTAAACAAGTACCAATAAAAGCAACAGAATCGTATGAGATTGGTTTAGAAGAGATAACACCTATATTTGAAAAACCTGGAGCAGTAACTAAGATAACATTCTGGGATAGGTTCAAGAGCTTTGTAGTTATTGGATTGTTTAGATTAATGTTTGGTGTTATATTAATAATTGGAATTGCAATTATAGTAGAATTAATCTTTTATTTTTTTCCTGAAAGCAAAGAGTTTGTTGTTAAAACTAAAAATGATTTTGTTAAATTTTTAAAAACAAAAACTAAAGATATGACACTGAAAATCAAAATAAGATTAGCAAAATTTTTGAAACCTAAAATCGATAAGTTTTTAAACACTAAGTCCATAAAAAAAGAAATAAAGAGGTGAAAAATGGTTAAAAAAATTGTTGCACAATTTTTAAACAATTTTTTTACAAAAAGATAAAAAAATGGTATTTGTATTTGGAGTTGATATACCACTTGTTGAATTAATATTTGTTTTAACATTAGTTCTAATTGCTTTATTTGGATTAATGATTTATATCATAATAAAACAAAGACAACTTAATGAAAGACTTGAAACTGTTCTTGATAAAGAGAATATTGAATTAAAAAGTTTAAAGGATATAAGCAAAGAAGAAAAGATAGAAGCAAGGCTGCTTAGGGTTATTAGAACAGAGCTTGAGAAATTAATATATGGGGAGGCGTACAGCAAAAGAATTGAGGCTTTGATAAAAGGCAAAGGAAAAGGCAGAGTAAAAGAAAGAGAGAAGATTCAAAAGCTTGCTGGTGCTTTTTGGAGAGAGATTGTTCAAATAAGCAAGAAGCAGAAGGTAAGTAAGCCACAAGTTAAAACAAAACAAGTAATTTATGGAAATGTAAGCAAAATAATTCTAAAGCCTAAGAAAAAGACTGTTAAAAAAGGTAAGAAGAAGAGCAGACCAAAAGCTAAAACAAAAATTTACAGAAATGTAAGAAAAATAATTAGAAAGGCTAAGAAAAAACGTTAAATCTTTTTTGTCATATATGGGCCATGTTGTTTATATTTTAATTTTTTATAATAATTTCTTACTCCAATTCCTGAGATTATAATTATTTTTTCTTTGTGATACATCTTTGCAGTATTTTCAGCTTGTTTAAGAAGCTGTTTTCCAATGCCTTTATGCTGCACTTTTCCTTTCTTTCCAATAGAAGTAGCTGGACCATAAACATGAAGCTCTCTAATTAAAGCAGAATCTTGTGTAATCTCTTTTCTTAATGATTTATCTGGAAATCTTAGCCTGCAGAAGCCGTATAGGTTGTTGTATTTATCTACTGCTTCAATAAAGAATTCTGTTCCATTTGAGGCTTTGTAATGCATTAGATTAATTATTGGTTTTTCTTGCGTAGAGTCAGACTCCTTTGTCGTCTGGGTACCTGTCTTTTTTGCTCTTCCTATTTCTCTGCATCTTATGCATTTGCATTTTATTTTCTTGTTTTTTGTAATTTTTTCTATGTATTGCCTTAGATTAGTTCTATCTACACCAGCTGCTATCATATACGTTGGAATATCTCTTTGTACTCTCATAATTCTTACATATTTTGGAATAAATTTTTTTGCGTTTGCTATTATATCTGCAGCTTGTTTAGTGTTTAATGGCTTGAATTTCTTTTTTTTCCAAAGATTGTAGAGTTTTGTTCCTTCAACAACCATGCAAGGATATAATTTTAGCATATCAGGCTTAAAATCTGAGTTAGTGAATAATTCTTTTAGTCCTTTTAGATCTTGTTTTTTTGTAATTCCTGGCAATCCAAGCATATAATGAGCATTTATTTTAAATCCCAGATCTTTTAGAATTTTTATTGATTCAATTGTATCTTTAACAGTATGTCCTCTTTGGATATTTTTTAATGCTTTTTCATAAACAGATTGAATGCCTAATTCAACTCTTGTGCATCCTAATCTTAACATTTCATTTGCTTGTTTTAGTTTTGCAAAATCTGGACGAGTTTCTAATGTTAATCCAGTACATCTTATATTGGAAGATTCATTTTTGATTTGCTCTGCTTGTAATGATTTTTTGTTTTTATTTTTAAGTTGTTTGAATTTTTTATGAATATTCTTTGCTCTTAATGGATCTTTTACATGTCCTGGCAGTTCAAAGAATTTTTTAAATTTAGTGAAATTGAATTTATTTCTTTTATAAAATAAATTAGAGAAATCATTCATTGCTTTGAAGCAGTTTTTTATAAAATTCTCTTGGTATTTTTTGTTGAATGAAGGAAAGGTTCCTCCCATTACAATTAGTTCAACTTTTTCTGGGTTTTGACCCATTACAATATAATGTTCTAGCCTGTTCATAACCTGAAAATATGGATCAAATTTGTTTCTTAAGGCTCTCATTGTAGCTGGCTCTTTTCCTGTGTAGGATTGAGGAACATCTCCATAAATAGAAGCAGGGCCTCCTGGACACATTAGACATTTTCCATGAGGACAAGAGAAAGGATATGACATAACAGCAACAACTGCTACTCCAGAGATTGTCCTTGTTGGTTTTGTTATTAATTTAAGTTTGTTTGCTTGTTCTGGAGTAGTATGTAATAGGATTTGAATATCTGTTGGAGGCTGTTTTATTTTATATTTACTACAAAGTTTATTCTTTAATGTATTTAATTGTCTTTTAGAAGGTTTTTGTTTTATTATTGCTTTAATTAGTTCTTGATATAATTGTTGTTGATACATAATCAAAGAAAATAAAGAAATAGTTTATAAAACCTTTTGATTTTTATTCGCTTTTTTCTGTCATTTCAAATGTGCCTTCTATATCTGAATTAAGTTTTTTCCAGGTTCCATTTTTTATAGAATATAAATCATTTTTATTTTTTTCAAGATTACCTTCATAAAGATGGTAATAAACTATAGGCTTATCAACTCCTTTTGATGAATCAACTTCATGGTATCTAAAACTAATTCTTTTTGTTCTAAGATTAACAGAACCTTCTGCAAGATAACGAGCATTACCAACCTCAAAAATACCTGTAATATTAGGTTGTGCAGGATATAACCAATTTATATGACAATCTGAAATTCTCAAATTTAATTCTTTATCTTCATTATCTTGTTTTCTAGAACCTTTAAATTCTTTCTTTTTTAAATTTGTAATTTCATCAATAACAACTGAAGCTAATTTTTCATCCATATTAATCACCCAGATGAAAGGAATAAAGAGTTATTTATAAAGTTTTTATTTATATAAATCCTAAAGCTTCTAAAAACAAATAAACAGCTCCAGTTACAAACAAAGCAATTAGAATAAATGCTATAAAATTATTTATTTTTATTGTATATTCTGGCTTTCTATCTCCAAGTTTTTTTGCTTTTATTGCCATTAAGATAATTAAAACGCCTTCCATGCCACCAGCAATTACACCAGAAATAGCTATTACTTGGATAAATGTTGTTAATCCGCTTACTGCAATTATTAAAGGGATAAAAACAGTTAATGCCCATGCTAATGTTTTATTTAATTTGTAATCATAATTGTAAGTTTGCTTTAAAGCTAATCCTAATGTTAGAAAAGATGTTGACATTGTGATTATAGCTAAAACATTACCAATAATTACCATGTAACTGCCCATTATTTCTCCTAATCCAATTGTTGCAACCTCTGATGTAGATAATCCAGAGACGCCAACAACTGCAAATGCAAAGATCAGATATGAAATTATTGGAATTAAAACTCCAATGATTATTGCTTTTTTCATTAATTTTCTATTTCTGACAAGTTCTTGTTCCATTTCTGGAACAGCTGCTGCTCCTAAGAATGCAAAAAGAATTACTCCATAAGGAATTAATACTTTAGTTAAATCAAAGGTAATGTAATTTGTAATATCAATATGGCCTAAAGAAAGTACTGAGATTAATACAATAAATAATATAATTAATGGCAGCATAAATAATTCTGATTGACCTACAGCTTTTAAACCTTTGAAGATGATTATTGCAACTATGATAAAGAATATTAATGAATATGTTAAAGCATTTCCACCAAAGATTGCTGCTAATGCAAGACCAACACCAATAATATAAGCAATTAATGCTCCATAATTGCCAAAGATCATAGAAAAAACCATTAATCTTTTTCCTGTTTTTCCGAGATATTTTTCAGCATAGCCTGGCAATTGATGAAATCCCTTTGTTCTTAATACCACTTCTCCAAGATAAAGATAAATAACCAAAACAACAATGCCTAGTAAAACAATATCAAATATTCCTGTCCAAAATCCTGCTTTTGCAATAACATAAGGAATTCCTAAGATTCCTGCTCCTATTATTGTTCCAACTAATGTAGCAATTGCTTCCCAAAGTAAAAATTTTTTATTCATTTAAAACAACCATTTTGTCATTAATTCAATAAAAATAAATATTCCATATAAGGCAACTAAAATAATTCCTCCTTTCCATGTTAATATCTCTTTTTTTGCAAAATAAAGTGTTAATACAAGAGCTATAGCTGAAAATATCATTGAAACAATTAATAGAATTGGATCAACAACTAAAGGTTTTATTAAAGCAAATATTCCAAAGAATAATAAGCTCTTTGTAATCAAGCTTCCAAGTATATCTGCAAAAGCAACATCTTGATGGCCTTTTAAAATTGCTCTTAAACTAACTGCAAAATCAGGTACTTGCGCACCAATTCCAATTACAATCAAAGATAAAAGAAAAGGAGTAACACCAAACATCTTAGATATCTCAATTGTAGAAAAAACCAACCATCTTCCACTTAAAATAATTGCAAGCAAAGCAAAGACAGCTATTAAAGCATCTCTATAAATCCTCTCTAACTTAACCTGTTTTTTAATTGTTCCTGCTTCTCCTTCTTTTTTCCATAAATAAACATTATAACCAGCCCAAACCGCCAACAACAAACCTCCTTCAATTCTTGATATCCTGCCATAGCCTATAAAAACAAAAACAAAAGGCAAGATTCCCAAAACAAATATAACTGGCTTTGTTTTCTTCAGCATCTTAATCTTCATTTTTATTTTCTTTCCAACCAAAGCTAATCCTCCTAATACAAGGGTTAACCCAACTATATTTGAACCAATTATTGTTCCAAATATAATTCCACTTTCCTCTGCAATACTACCCATAATTGAACTAACTAATTCAGGCAGTGAAGCACCCAAAGAAACAACAATCAATCCTATCAAATAATCAGATATACCTAATCTTTCAGCATAGTTTGTCACACCTAAAACAAGAAAATCAGCTGCTTTAAGCAAAATAACTAAACTTGCTGTTATAATAATCAATGAAAATATTAAAGGATGTGTTGCTGAAAATTGTGCAATATAATTTAATACCATTTTAAATTCTTTTTATGTCTAATAAATAATTTACTTACCTCCATCATTATAAATCCTAAGCTTGAAATGCCTATGATTTTAAGCCAGTCTATTGCTAATAATGAAACAGTTCCAAATATGGTTTGTAATGGTGACCAATAAACTACTGCTAATTGTATAATCAGCGATAGGCAAACAGCTCCAAACAACCACAGGTTTGAAAACGGATTCAGATGTTTAAGGGAGTGATACAATGTTCTGCTGCTCATAACAGCAAACATCTGGAATATAACAAGAGTTGTGAAAGCCACTGTTTGGGCCTTGCCCACATTGACGTCTTTATATTGCATAAACATAAATAAAGTTCCTAGACCCATTATTAATCCAAATATAACAATTGATAAGAATATCTTTCTTGAAATAGGTTTTTCTTTCGGATTTCTAGGAGGTTGTTTCATAATCCCTTCTTCGCTAGATTCAAATCCCAATCCCAAAGCAGGGAAGTCATCTGTTAGTAGATTCATCAATAAAATTTGAAGAGGGAGTAGTGGAAGGGGGAATTTAAGCATTATTGCCATAAATACTGCTGTTATTTCTCCAGCATTACATGACAGAAGGTATTTTGCTGATTTAATCATTTTAGTATAAATATTTCTGCCTTCTTCAATTGCATTTACTATGGTAGCAAAATTATCATCTACTAGAGTTGCTTTTGAGACTTCCTTAGCTACATCAGTACCTGTAATTCCCATCGCTATTCCTATATCTGCTTTTTTCAAAGCAGGAGCATCATTAACTCCATCACCAGTCATTGCTACGATATGACCTTTTTTTTGCAGAGCATCAACAATTCTCGATTTTTGAATAGGTAAAGCCCTAGCTATGATTCTGACTTTTTCTATCTTTTTCTCAAGTTCAGCATCACTCATTTTTTCAACATCATCTCCAGTTAGCACAATATCCTCTTCTTTAAATAATCCAATTTGTTGAGCTACTGCTTTAGTTGTTATGGCATGATCTCCTGTTATGACCATAATTCTTATTCCTGCTTCATTACATTGTTCAATTGCTTGTTTAACTTCATCACGTGGCGGGTCAATCATTCCAACAAGCCCAACAAATACCAGATTTTCCTCTACATTATCTATGCTGTATTTTTTTGAATCAGGAAGTTGTCTATATGCAAGAGCAAGAATTCTTAATGCTTTTTCAGCAAAAGAATTATTCATCTTAGTAATTTTTTCTTTGTCTTTTTTAGTGAGCTTTCTTACTCTGCCTTTTTCAAGGATTCTATCACACACTTTCAAAAGAAGATCAGGAGCTCCTTTAACATAGGCTTCTGTCTTTTTATTTATTTTATTTTTAAATACCACTGACATCCTTTTTCTGTCTGAATCAAATGGTAGTTCTTCAATAAAAGAGAAATTTCTTTGCAAATTTTTATCTTCAAGTTTTCCTTTTTTCCCAAGAACAATCAAAGAACCTTCAGTAGGATCTCCAAGAATATTAAATCTGCCTTTTCTTTTAATCAATTTGGCATTATTGCATAAATAACCTATACGTAACATCAGTTCTATTTGTTTTGGATTTATCTGTTCATTATTTGCATAGAAGTTTCCTTTAGGCTCATAACCAGTTCCACTTACTTTAATTATTTGATTATCATAAAAAATTTCTGTTATTGTCATCTGGTTTTTTGTTATTGTTCCTGTTTTATCACTACAAATAATAGTAGCTGCGCCTAAACTTTCTGCTGCAGGAAGTTTCTTAATCAACATATTCTTTTTTGCTAATCTTTTTGTTCCCATTGATAAACCTACAGTTACAATAATCGGAAGTGAATTTGGAATAGTAGAAACAGTTAAAGCCAAAGCAAATAAGAGCATTTTACCAAAAGTCAAAGTTCCTTGTAGTGTTCCTGAAGCCAGTACAATTATAATTAAAATAACTGCTACAATCCCAATTTGCTTTGCTAACCGTGTAAACTTTATCTGCAAGGGTGTTTGAACTTCTTTTGTTGTTTGCAACGATGTAGCAATTTTTCCAAATTCTGTTTTCATACCAGTGTTTGTAACAACACTTCTTCCTTTTCCATAGGTTACAGCAGTCCCCATAAAAGCCATATTCTCTTGATCAGCTACAGAAGTACCTAATTTGAATGGCTCAATTACTTTTTTGATGGAACAGACTCTCCTGTTAAAGATGCTTCATCTATCTGCAAGCTTGAAATTTCTAACAATCTTGAATCTGCTGGAACAATATCTCCAGCTTCAAGTAAAAGAATATCTCCTGGCACAACTTCTCTTGCAGGGATTTTTTGTTCTTCCCCATCACGCAGAACCTTTGCTGTTGGAGCAGATATCTTTTCTAATGCCTCTATTGCTTTTTCAGCTTTATACTCTTGAATAAAACCAAGTATAGCATTTAAAAACACTATTCCAAATATAGCTATTGACTCTATTCTTTCTCCAAGAAACAAAGACAAAAAACCTGCAAAGATAAGCAATAAAATTAGCGCATTCTTAAATTGACTAATAAAAAGAGTTAATGTAGTAAGCCGTTTTTCTTTCTGTAATTCATTGTAGCCAAATTCTTCTAATCTTTTTTCAGCTTCGTTTTTAGTTAATCCTTTTTCAGAGCTTTTTAATAATTTGATTGCTTCAGATCCACTTATATTGTAATAATCTACCATTATTTTTCCTCTCTTATCATGATATTTTTAATGTTTCTCATGTTTAGGATGTTCATGCCCTATCTCTTTTCTCTTTCTTAAATGTTTAATATGGACAATCTTTTCTTTCAAAAATTTATTAAGATTTAATCCGTATTCTTCAATCATTGTAGATACATGGTGTCCACCTAAAAAATGAGGCATAAGCACATAAGTTGCACCAGCATCATACAATTTCATTGCTTCATCAATCTGATGGGAAACAACTGTTATAATTGCTTTTTTATTAGATTCCCTTATTTTATTAATCAATAAAAGATTTGTATCTAAATTATGTATTGTCGAGACAACCATTTTTGTTTTTGAAAATTTTAATTCATTTAGCAATTCAGAATCATTTGCATCACCATACTTGCAATCAAAACCTTCTTTTGCTAATTTTGTTATTCTTTCTGGATCAAAATCTATGACAAGAAACTTCTTTTTTGTTTTTTTAAAAGACTCTAAGATATCATAACCAATTCTATTATACCCAAAAAGGATAATATCATAAATTCCATCTTTATGATATTTATGTTCATCAACTTTTCCACCTTTTCTTTCAAATATTTTCAGATACTTTGATAAATAAGGATATATTTTATTTGCATAAATTATCATGTAAGTAGAACCAGCAATAGTTATTAAACCAATAATAGTCACAAAAGATAAAATCTCATTTGTCAGATGTCCTACACTAACTCCTAATACAATAAGAATTAAAGAAAATTCACTTATCTGGGCTACAGTCAATCCTGCTAAAAAACTATTTCTTTTAGTATATCCAAGCAAGCCCATTAATACCATTACTATCAACGGATTCCCAATTAATATGAATACTGAAAAGATTATTATAGGAGTTATATATTGACTTATATTTGTAAAAACCATCTGAGAGCCCAGCAATATGAAAAACAGAATAATAAAAAAATCACGTAATGGTTTTAATTTAGAACCAATCTCATAATGGTATGGGGATAAAGACAGAGTAATGCCAGCTAATAGCGCTCCTGCTTCTATTGAAAAATTTAAATAATAAAAAAGAGCAGCTATTGCAAAACACCAGCCAATTGAAAATAATAATAAAAATTCCTGTGATCTAGCAATAGCCTTGGTTACCCACGGAAAGATGTAAACGCTTATTAGAAATAATAAAAGTAATAAACCTATACCTTTGAAAACAGTTTCAAGCGCTAAAGTAGTAAGATTTATTCCAGCTGGAATTGATGATATAACCATCAAGATAACTATTACAATTAAATCCTGAACAATTAAAAAACCAATAGCAATCCTTCCATACAAGGTTTCCAAGTCACCCTTATCTGATAAAAGTTTCATAATAATTATGGTGCTGCTAAATGTCAAGGCAATAGCAATATATATTGAAACTATCGTAGAAAAGCCTAACAACTTGCCTATGAAAAATCCAATTACAGAAGTGAATATAACTTGGCCAACTCCAGTAACTAAAGAAACCTTGCCAACATCTTTTATTATTCTTGGATTTAGGTTTAATCCAACCATAAATAAAAGCAATGCTACACCTATCTGTGCAAAAGTCGCAATAGCGTCTGTAGATTTAACTATATTGAGAAAATAAGGGCTTACTATAATACCCGTTAGAATATAACCTATAATCAATGGTTGTTTTAACAATCTCATTATACCTGCAATGACAACTGCAATAATGATAATAATGCTTAATTCAACAAATATGCTTATAGCCATCTTTTACCTCTTTGTTAATAGTTTTCTAATAAGTCAAGTATACTGCTTGGTGTTACAACTCCTATGACCTTCTTGTTTTTGTCCAAAACAGGAATGTAATGAAAACCTTCTTTATATACTAATTCTATTACTTTATTAATGGACGTATTATAGTCTACTGTGGATTTGTGTTTATTTATTAACTCTTTAGCCTTTTTATACAGGAATTTCCTTTTATAACCCACATTTAATACTTTTGTAAGGGGTTCATATCTTATTTGATGTAAAAATAGTTTAATTAAATCTTCATTGCTAATTTCCCCTACAAATATCTTATCCTTTGTAACCACTATGCAAACATTTGTATCCTCTCTCTTTAATTTCTTCATTATTTTATCTGCATCATCATCTGGATGAACAAAGACTGGTTTGATCATAGCATTTTTTGCAGTTAGTTTTCTTATGTTTTCAGTTTCAGAAATAAATGTAGCTTCTTCTTCTCTAAATTTCTTTAAGAAATTTTTTGAACCCATTTATTTTGCCTCCAAGTTTATATTTTTTTTATTTACGCTTCTCAATAAAAAGCCAAAAAAAGCAAGATATATTACTATTAGAAAAATGCCAAATCCAATGAAATACAGCCCTTGCAAAAGACTGCTTAATTTGAATATATCATTCCAAAGATAAAAAGTAAGGCCTAGATAAACTAAGATATAAACAATACTTATTACAAAAACATGTCCTGCAAACTTTCTATTTGTTTTTATCCAAGGAGAGTATTTCTCCAATTTTGCTAAGATTTCATTGTTTTCCATTTTATTATCCCAATTTTATTTAATATAAAACCAGTGAGGAGGCAAAAAAATTGCCTACACCCCTCACCGGTAACCATGGTTTAAGTTTTCCGCCAAAAAAATATGATTTAGTCTTTCAGCCATTTCTTTAAGACCTCTTTTTGCTCTTTGTTTAATCTCAACAGTTTCTTTTTAGCAAAATTAGTTGAAAATACTGTAATAAAACAAAAATCATCAGACAAAGAAAATAGAGTTCTTGGCTTGCCAGCTCCTGCTGCTCTTGTTTTTTCTCTTTTAACAAGACCAGCAGTCTGGAGCAATCTTAATTGGCTGCTGATATTAGCTATTGTGGTGTTTAGTTTTTTTGCGAGTTCTGTTGGTGACAGCTTGTTTTTTGCCAACAGCTCAAGAATCTCCCATTTTGAGCCTGTTAATAATGTCTCTAGTTCCATTAAAATATTGATTATTATACTTATATTTAAATGTTTCGTTTAGTTAATTAATTTTAGTATTATTATAAGTTAATTAGTTAACTAATTAATTAATTAGAATAAAAACTTAACATTTTGACAATTTTGATTTAAAATTATAAGGAGATTTTGTCAAAATGTAGACTGTTATTCTTAAATTACTACAAAATATTAAATATACACCTCTGTCACCGATTGGTTACTAATAGGTATATAAAAATGACAAAGAGATGGATATTATTATTGATTTCCTTTATTTTTATCACAGGTATTATGATTTATAGCATTATAGAAGGCATTAATACACAAAAACCAAATGAGATTACAGGAAGTTTTGTTAAGGTTCCTCTTCAAACAAAATTATATATTATTCCATGGATATTATTATTTTTACTTATAATAATTAATTTTTATATCTGTCGAAAAAAGAAGGATGAATGTTCTTAAAATATAAGTTCTATAAAAAAATAAATACTAGATAGTAGAAACAAACATTTATAAATATATTTTACCTATTATACTCCATATTTTAGAGATAATAATTGATTCTAGAGACAGTAGCAGAAGCAGCTGTTGAATTTATTATAAATAATCATATATAATATATCATCAAAAAATATTAAAACATATTACTATTTTAAAGTAGAAAATGGTTCTCAAAAATCGAAGATACATAAAAATCCAAAGGATTTTTGTATCTCTTAGAAATTTTCAATTTCAAAGAGATTTTTGGAACCCTAAAAATCACTAGGTAATTTTTAATGGTGTTAGAACTATTAATTAATCCAAAAAAGGTTTCTGGGAAGCCTTGGGAGATGTTTTTTATAGGTTTTATGTATTCATTTATAGCTTTATTTTTGAGTTTGTGGATATTTAAGGGATATGCAAGCATAGTAATGGTTACATTTACTGTTATTGCTTCTGTGCCTTTTGTCCATAGAGTAATTGAATTAGAAGAAAAAAAGGATTTGGTTATAAAAAAAGAGAAAAATCTGTTAAGAGAACATAAAAAGGCAATCTCAATTTTTATGTTTTTGTTTTTAGGATTTGTTAGTTCTTTTTGTTTATTGTATGTATTCCTGCCAGCAGAAGTAACTCAAAGTGCTTTTGGTATTCAGATAGAAACAATAGTTAGTGTTAATCCTGATATGCCTACTGGAAATTTTGTTCATAGTTTTAATTTATTAAGCACTATATATATGAATAACTTAAAAATTCTTTTTTTCTGTGTTGCATTTTCTTTTTTTTATGGAGCAGGAGCTATATTTATCTTGACATGGAATGCTTCTGTAATGGCTGCAGCTATTGGAGCTTTTATAAAGAATAATCTACTAAATATTACAAGTGCAGTAGGTTATTTACAAATAACTTCTTTAGGATTATTGATGTATTTAACTCATGGTATTCCAGAGATAGTTGCTTATTTTATTGGAGGGTTAGCAAGTGGTATTATTTCGTTTGCTGTTATAAGACATGATTTCAGCGGGAAAAGATTTAAGCATATTATACTTGATGCTCTTGACTTGATTCTTATATCAATGATTCTTTTGCTTGTTGCTGCATTGATGGAGGTATTTATTGTTCCGTTTATTATTTAAAAAAACAAAAATTTATATATTCTTAATTTCTTAAAAATATTATGGTTCTCAAAAATCTTAGATTTTTGGAACCCTAAAGATCATTAGGCGATTTTTATGGTATTAGAATTATTAATAAATCCAAAAAAGATATCAGGAAAGCCTTGGGAGATGTTTTTTGTAGGCTTTGTGTATTCATTTATAGCAGCTTTCTTAGCTTTGTGGATATTTAAGAACTATGTTAGTACGATAATGATTACAATTACTATTATTGCATCAATTCCTGTTGTAAGAAGCGTGATAAAACAAGAAGAAGAAAAGGATGTAGTGATAAAACAAGAAGGAAGATTATTAAAAGAACACAGCAAAGCAATAATGCTGCTTGTTTATTTATTTTTGGGATTTGTATTTTCATTTACTTTATTGTATGTATTTATGCCAAGTGTCATTGTTGAGAAGATGTTTAGTGCGCAATTAGAAACAATAATAACAGTACAGGCTCCAACAGGGAATTTTATTTCTTCTTTAGGGATTACTAGTAAGATATTCTTTAATAATATTAAGATATTATTATTTTGCGTGATATTTTCGTTTTTTTATGGTGCAGGAGCAATATTTATCTTAACTTGGAATGCTTCTGTAATGGCAACTGCTATTGGAGCATTTATAAGGAATAATCTTTTTTATGCAAAAGGAATATTTGATTATTTTCAGGTTACTACAATAGGATTGCTGCAGTATACTCTGCATGGAATTCCAGAGATTGCTGCTTATTTTGTAGCTGCATTAGGAAGCAGTATGATATCATTTGCATTAATGAAGCATGATTTTATGGATAAGAATTTCAAAAGGGTCTTAAGGGATATTATTAATTTAATGGTTGTAGCTGTAATTATTTTGATAATATCAGCAATAATAGAGGTTTATATAACACCTTTGATATTATAGATTAAGGAGCTGTGTTTTTTACTTGCTGCATTATATCTCCAAATTGAAATCTCAGATTAAGTTCTTTTGACAATATTTTAATTGTTAGAAGACTTTTGCCTTTGCAATTATAATCCTTGTATATTATTTTACCTTGTTGAACAGCAGGATTTAATAATTTATTATTGCATCTTAGTTCTATAAAATCAAAATTTCCATTTAATGAAGTGATTGTCAAATCTTTTGTTCCAGATGTCATAAAACTTATTTCTAGATTACTGTTTAATGGCTGATTGTTAATGTTATTTATGACTGCCATGCTTGGAGAATAGATAACAAAAAAACCAGTTGGATCTGTATTTGGTTCAAATAATAGAAGTGCTGTAATGAAAAATAGAATAAATCCAATTGCTATTAATATGGTTTTGGTAATTTTCATTTTTTAAAAGACTCTTTTAATTGAATTCTATTAACTTCTATTTTTGAGATATCTTTAGAGAAAAGGCTTTTTAATTTTTTTGTAAATCTTGGATCTTTATAATCTTCTCCAATAATGCATGCTGCGAGTTTTTTATATTCATGAGTTATTTCTTTTTTTTCTGCATGATGTGTTACTGGTTTTGTTTTTGAAAGAGATTCAAGAACTTTGATATCATCCGGGATTACAGCTAATATTGGAACACCAGATGCTTCTTCAATTTCTGCTAAAGTGAGTTCAAATTTTTTATTCTTGATTTTATTTAAGATTATACCAGATATTGGTGTTTTCTTTTGTTTTGCTATTCTTATTGCTCTCATTGTTGTACTTAAGGTGACATGATCTGGAGTCGTAACAACAAATAAATTATCAGAAGCAATCATTGTTGAAAGTATTTCTTCATTTAATGCTGGTGAGGAATCTAGAAGTATTATATCATAATTGTTTTTTATTTTATTTATTTTGTCTCTAAGAAGATAGGGATTTATCTTTTTTCCAACTAAAGAGCCAGGGATTACATGCAGATTATCTTCATACTCATATATTGCATCTGAGGCATTGGCTCTATTAAGAAGTACATGATGTAATGTTGTTTCTGGATCAACAAGGCCTAAATGTAGAGCAAGATTTGGTGCTGAGAAGTTTGCATCTATTAATAAAACCTTTTTATTGAATTCTTTTGCAAGAACTGCTCCTAGGTTTAGGGTTGCTGTTGTTTTTCCAACTCCTCCTTTTATGGCAATGATGCCTATTGTTTTTCCCATTTTATACCTCTCTTTTATATGTTTTCATCTTTTAAAGTATAAATAATTTTGCTTATTTTAAGTTTTGTTCCTGGCTGCACCATAAATATTAGTTTATAAGATTCTTGGGATGATAATGACATCTCTATAAAACAGGTATCAACACATTTATTATTAAAAGGGCCTGTTAAAAATTCTTCTTTTTCTGAAAAGGATACTTCCTCCCATACCAAGGTATCTAACGGCTCTAGTAAGAATAATGCTTCTAGGTTTTCTTCAGCATCTTCCTGTATTTTTCTAGATGCAACAGCCATTCCTGTAACAGAAGGCAGGCCTTGCTCTTTTTTTCTTACATTATTAAATATTAAGAATCTTTGGCCATTATCTTCAATAAAGATCTGGACTGCTCCATCTCCTATTATTTCTCCTGATATTCTAAGAGAAGAGACATAGACTGTTTCTAGAAGGTTTGAAAAAAGCAGATAGCTCTGGCTTTTATCTATTGTAATATCTAATGTTTGCGATCTAAAGTCTGCTGAAAAATATCCTGTTATGCCTGGATTTTTAAACAGCAGAGTAACTGATACTAATAATAAAGATACTCCAATAAACAACTGTATTTTCTTTAATCTGTCATGCGTTTCTTCTTTCATTTACTTTCCTCCATTATAATTTATAAGCTTTTTTTAGTTTATTGATAATCTTATTTTTTGGCTGATTTTTAGGAATAAGTTTTGTTTTATGGCTTTCTCCATGTTCAATAAATCTTTGTATTCTTCTTCTTTCTATAACCATTAAAATAACTGATGATACTGCTATTATAAATGCCAAGAGCGTCATTGGAAATGCTATTTTGTTTGGAGTATCGTCTGTATTTGAGGTTGAATCAGTCAAGAATGCTCCTACTACTGGGAAATTTTTCATAATCGATGAAACAAAAAGCAATAAGATCAAGCCCATTAATACAAAGTGAAGTATTGTAATATATTTCTTTTTCTTGGATGAGATGTGTGTTTTTCTTACTGATATTAATACTATAAATATTATTAACAATAATATTGTTGGTATTGAATAATAAGGACTTGGCCTTTTATACGGAAGCACTTTTATTGCATCACCTGTTACTGAGCTTATACCAGAACCTATAATTCTCATTGTTATATCTGCTTTGTTGTCTTTAATACTTTTTAGAATGATTCTTATATCTGCACTGCCGTCATTATCAATATCAATTGTTGATGGTTTTTGAAGCTCTAATGTTTCTTGTATTGGATCTGATGTTATTACTATTAGCACACTTTTTTCTCTTATTTCTTTGATAGTTATATAATGTGTTTTTCCTTTGTATACAAAAGAGAATTTTTGCAATTCTTTTCCTTCAAAATTATATTCTTTTAATTGATTTTCTTTTATTTTTTGGATTTCTTCTTTAGTTGTATTTGCCTGAGTAGATTCTTCTGCAGATTCTTCAGCTGCTTGTTCTCCACATTCTCTTGTTTCAGGAGATTTAAATTCTTCTGTGCCACATTCATTTGCATCTAAGCAAAGTCTTTGCTGCATGTTATCTGTGCATTTGCCCCAGTTAGAGCAGCTCCATAATTCAGAGCATTCTGTTGATTCTTCTTCTGCATTTGATTCATCATTGTCGTATCTGCTTGAGCATCCTGGATCATTAGGATAGTCTGTTAATCCATCTCCATCATTATCCTGATTATCATTGCAGTCATAGCTTGTGCTTCCGCCACCTCCGCCTCCACCAGAAGAAGAGCTTCCAGAGGAATAGCTGACTGATAATGACCATGATGCAGAGGAGTTTGTTATATTGTTAATGTCTGTGCAGTTTACAGACCATGTATAATCTGCATTTGAAAGTGTTTTTGTAAAGGTTTCAGTTGCATTTGGAGTTATGTTTGTATCTGTCTGGTCTACTGCGCTGTCTATTATTAATGAGCAGTTTGTTGCATTTAATGTTGTGTTGTATTCAAATGTTACTGTGTTTGATGATGTCCATGTTGAGCCAGAGGAAGGCGAGATTAAGTTTACTGCATATGTTGTTGCTATGGTTCCATTGATTGTTACATTATCATTTGCTGTTGTGCCATCATCTGTTCCGTCATTTGGAGTTACTTCAACTTTCCATGTTTCTCCTGGAGATGTTAATAGATTTGATAATGTAGATGATGTTTGTCCTGCTTGTGATACATCATTTTTATACCATTGATATGAATATGTTATAGTGTCACTATCTAGATCAGTGCTTGCTGTTGTAATGCTTGCAGCTAAATCATTATCATCATTTGGAACTGCTGGAAGAATATCAACTATAGGAGAGGTTGGCAAGCTATTTTGTATTGTTTTTGTTGTGCTTTTTTCTGTTCCATAAACTGTTTCATCATAAGGTATTACAGAACAATTCCATGTTTCACTTTTTGTAGTATTTGTATTTGTAAGGATAATTGATGATTGTGTTCCATTTGTTACATTCATGTTTCCTGTTATTTTTTCAGTTGTTCCATTATACCATGTGTAATTAACAGTTAAGGTATCTCCAGTATCACCATCTGTTACTGTAAATGAACAATTTAAATCATTAGTTGTGTAAGCTGTTGGAGGAGTTATTGAAGGAGTTGAAACAATAGGGGCAGCATAATTGCAAGTTCCATTTGAACTATATTCAATGAATGTTGTATTTGATACTTCACCACAATTATTTGAATCATATTGTGTCCTATTCCTTGTTATGTTCATTGTGCTGTTTGCTAAGCAGGACACATTAGTCCACTCTGTCCAGGATGTATTTACCATGCTAGGTGTGCAGTAATCACAATCTTCTGTTGCTCGATATTCAATAAATGTCTGGTTAGCTGCTCCGCAATTATTAGCATCATACTGGGTTAGATTTCTGCTCTGGTTCATTTTATCATTTGTTAAGCAAGAGAGATTTAGCCAAGAATTCCAGGAAGTGTTTGTTATGTTTGGTGTGCAAGCAGATTGAATCGTTACAGCACTTGAATTTGTTTCAGCACTCCATGCTAAATAATCTCCTGCTTTGACTCCTAATTTCCACTCATCTCCTTGTGTTGTTTGAGAGGCATTCATTATATTTCCGCCATATTTTCCTCCTTCATATAATAATTTGATTTCTGCTTCTGATAATGTTCTGTTAAAAATAAGAACTTCATCTATTGTTCCATTCCAAGCAGTATTTACATTTCTTAAATTAGCTCCGATTATTGTCTTTTGTGCGCAGCCAGAAGGAATTGTAACATATGTTGTTCCATTAACTAATTGTTCTCCATTAACATAAATATATTTTCTTGTTCCAGAATCCAACACATATACAACGTGATACCAAGTATTTGTAGATAATGTCTCTGTTGAATATATTGTATTAACAACACCAGTACAACTAGCATAAGTGCTAAACATCCATCTGTTATCATCTTCAATTCCTACTTGGAAATTCTTTTGAACAGTAGATTGGTGTCTAGCAACAATAAGCTTATTATTAGTATGAGTAAGAGTAGGAATTTTAACCCAAGCACTTATTGTGAAATCTTTTGCTGCCCAACTATCATCAGATATATCTCCTGAAATATAATCTCCATCTCCATCAAAGCTATAAGCTCCACCTATATTACCATCAGCAGTTAACTGAGTATTTCCAACAATTGTTCCATTATTATCTCCATAATAATCTAAGGTATCATTATTAAATGGATAATAATATCTTAAACCATTTTCAATAAATGTTGTTGCATTTAATGTATCATTTTTATACCAATTATAGATATATGAGATATTATCTCCTTCTGTGTCTGTTGCTGAGACAGAGCTTGTTAGATTCTCATCTGTGGAGTTTGTTGTTGGATCTGTTGTTGTTAATGTTAGTGAAGAGATATTTGGAGGGTCATTAGATATTGTGGAAGCAGTTGAATTGACATCAGTAACATTTATATTGCTGTTATTGTCTTTTGTATGAACTGTTATTGTATAACTTGTACCTTGATTTAATCCAGTGGCATTGTAGAAATTATTTGATGTATTTGCAACATTGCTTCCGTCTATATATATAATTGAACTGTTAAAGTCAGCATCGCTTGGATTAGTCCAGTTCCAGTAAATCCAAGTATAACCTGCAGATTGGTTATTTAGATTTGTTATTGTTGCAGGAGGTGTTGTGTCAGTAGTTGTGTAATTAACAACCAATAAAGGAGCATCAGCCGGGAGTCCCTCATAGGATTCAGCACGCCTATAATTTGATGCATCTCCAGTTCCATTGATAAGTATTACTAAACTGTTACCTGAATTCCAGCCTGGGCGATTAACAATTTCTTGAATAATTGAAGATATGGTTGGTGTTCTTTCATTAGCTCCTGCTGATCCAGATGACCAAGAAGGAGGGTCCCAACTTACAGAAGCAGAAGTCATAATTCTGTTTGTGATATTATAAGTAGTTGACGAAAAGATTGTTGCATTATCAGCATCTTCACCAAAAATCATAAGACTTGGAGACCCACTGCCAGGACTAGGTTCG
Organism: Candidatus Woesearchaeota archaeon; assembly: GCA_019322455.1. GTDB lineage: Archaea > Nanobdellota > Nanobdellia > Woesearchaeales > WJKL01 > JAHWIB01. The sequence goes on along the minus strand of JAHWIT010000154.1, from coordinate 6,945 downwards.
CCAGTAAATTGGACATGAGCATAAGTTATAGTAGCATTTTGCGGAATGCCAATATTTCTGAATCTCATTCCAGTTAATTGAGGCTCATCAGATGGATCATAAGGTAATTCTAAATCTGAACTATCAAGCTTTACATAACCTGGGCTACCTGTTAACCATTCTTCAGCATCATCATTGCCATTAGATACTCTCACACTGATGTTTTGTTCTTCAGCGTAAACTAGACTTAATGTTAGCAAAGCAATAGCTACAAAAATCATTGCCTTAATCCACACTTCTTTTTTTATTTTCATTTAGTCTTTTTTCTCTTCTAGTTCTTTTTTCATGAATAATTCAATTTTTTTAGAAAGCATTATTGCATGTTCTTCGCAGTATTTTTGAAATGCTGAATAAGTTTTAGAATCTATGCTAAGTGTTACTTTTTGCTTAGGGTTGTTGCTTTTATCTGCCATTTTAAGATAAAACTATTATCTTAGTATACAAATTAGTATACTTCTATATAAATATTTCTATTTATTTGGATTTCTTTAGAAGTTTTTTACTTATTTTTACTTATTTGGAAGTATATAGAAGTATAAAAATCTGATCTTCTTAGGATTTTTACTTACAATTGTTTTTATTTGCTCTTTTTCTTATACTTACATTATAAGATAATAATACTTACATTATGCATAAAATTTATAAATAATACTTACATTTATGGATAATTGTACATATATTTAGTAAAGTGAAGCGAAAAAGAGGTTCCGCAATAAAAATTTCGCGTAAATTTAGAGATACAGCTAGTTCTAACCTCGACAAAGATGAAGATATACAAATTATCAAAATTTTACTTAAAAGATTAAAAGAAAAATATAATTTATCATCTACTGAGGTATTTAATCTTGCTCAAAAAGAAGAGATTCTAATTCCTATTTCAATATTTACTAAGAAATTAAGTCCATTAGAAACATATGTCAAATACCTAAAGGAAAATTTAGAACTTGATTATTCTAAGATTGCGGAACTTCTTGGAAGAAGCAGGAAAACAGTCTGGCAGGCTTATAAGAATTCTGTTAAGAAACAGTCTGCCAGATTTGAGCCTGCTGAAACAAGATATATTATTCCTGTCTCTAGTCTTGAAACTGGATTGAGCATTCTTGAAGCTACTGTTGTGTATTTGAAAGAACGATTTGGAATTTCTTACCATGAAATTGGTGAATTACTGCAAAGAAATGAGAGAACTGTCTGGACTGTTTACCAGAGAGCCGCGAGAAAGCAGAAGCTTTCTGGGGCTTCAAACAAGTTTGAAGCTGTAAAGAAGAAACATGTATAAAATAAATCATAATGGAAAGAGAAGTTTAGATTTAAGTAAGATAAAAACTCTTTCAATAATTACATTAATATTCTTTATGTTATTTGTATCAATCTATTTCTTAGGACCTGGACTAGTTGGTTGGTTTATTGCGGAACCTGGACTAATTAGTTATGAGCAGAACATCAGCATGACTGCTATTGGAGACAAGATAGAGGAATGGGATCTTGAAGAATATCCAGAGGTATTTGATTTAAGAACAGTAAAATTAAACGGAGAATATATTGGCAATGGAACAATAAAGATATATCTAGAAGATGATCAAGGAAATAGATATTTGATCCTGGATAACAGTGCAATTGAAACAGAGGATCTAGCAAGTGTAACTGGATACACAATAGCAGTTGATGTTTCTGATGAAGAGGTTGAGGAATTAGAAGAAGAATTTGAAGAGGAAGTTGAGGAAGAACCTATAGATGAAGAGCCAATTGAGGAAGAAATTGAACAAGAAGAAGTTGGAGAAGAAGAGATTAATATTACAGAAGAAGTAGAAGATATTATTGAAGAGGCTCTTGAGGAAATATTGGAAAATATTACTGAAGAAATTTTAGAGAATATTACTGAAGAGGTTGAGGAAGAAATTAATGTGACTGAGATTAATATTAGTGAAGAGGTAAATGTGACTGAGGAAATTCTAGAGAATATTACTGAAGAAGTTGAGGAAGGAATTGAAGTTGAAGAAGAAGAACCTGAAGAAATTCTAGAAAATGTTACTGAAGAAGAAATAACTGAAGAGATAAATATTACAGAGATGATAAATGCTACTGAGGTTGTTATAAAACTTGTTGACAAAGAGATTGTAATTAAGAACCCTGTTGTTAAAAAGATTGCTGGAAAATTCAAGATTACTGGAGATGTTTATGAGAGAGAATTAAAAGAAGAAAAGATTACAGAAGATACAGCTGAAACTAATATTACTGAAGAGATTAATGTTACTGAAGAAGTAGAAGAAATTAATTTAACATCATTAAAGAAATATAAGAATGTTGAGTTTGATGTTATTGGATTTGAGCATGAATTCAAGGAAACATGGGGAACAATAACTGAAGTAGAACTAGATATTGATAATAAAGAGAATCAGAGTATTGTTATTGGTTATGTTATTTTAGATGTAGAAGGATATGAAGAGCCTGCTGTATTTGAATTAGACAGTCCAGTAGTAATTGATGCTGGAGAAGAAAGAGTTTCAATACCTCTACATTTTAATTATGAAGGAGATAGTGTAAGAAGAATTAGAGTAAGGATTAAAGATAGAGATACTAAAATAATTGCTTCTGCTTATGGTTCTTTTAATCCTGCAGAAGCTGCTAGAGTTGAAAAGATTAAGTTTGAAGATATTTGTGTTGAAACATGTATATTACCTCCTGGTTTAGATGCAACAAATTATGATTTAATATTTGAAGTTGAATCTGGAACTCTTGATGTTGAGCAGATTGGTTATGTTGTTAAGAATCTAACTCAAAGATATAATGTTAAGTTTAATGTATTAGATTATGAAGATAATGATGTAAGCAGCAGAATTATTGTTGATGGCAATGAAACAGATTATAATGAAACAATTAGTTTATTGATTGGAGAATATGATATCATAGTTTATCCTTATGAGCATACAATTAACAGCTTAGTATTTGAAGATGTTATTGTTGAAGATGAGTTTGATGTGTTTATTGAATTAGATCAAGGATTAGAGATTGATAATGTAGTTCAGAGTTATGCAATAAAACCATTAGTTGAATATGAAACAGTAACTTTGAATCTAACTGTAAAAGGAGATAGATTGTATAAATGTTCAGATTGGAGTTATAGATGGAGAAGCTGTAGATCTGAATTTGTACTTATAAAAGATCTTGAAGAAAATGGAACTTATACTATTAATGTTGATTATGGAGAAGTTGCGTTTATTGAGACAATTGGAATTAATGTTAGCAATATAACTTATCGAAAGATTAAGGAGGATATTAGATATGATGCTATAATTGATTCTACTGATTATAATAATGAAACAGATGAATTGAGAGTAGTATTCCATCATGATTATATTGAGCCATTGCCTATATTTATCAAAGGCAATGTTAATTACGCATTAGATAAGAATATTTCTGGAGAGAATGAACAAGTTATTTTGAATATTTCTAACTGGAACAATAAGAGATTTAGGATTTTGGTTGGCGGAAGAACAGAAGCATTTGAGTTTGGTGTTGCTGAAGTATTAGAATTAACTTCTGAGGTTGAAGACAGCAAAGGAAGAAGAGTAGATGCAAGAATTGAATTAATTGACAGTTTAACAGAAGAACTTAAAGCAGAAAAAACAAAAGATGAGATTAAAGAAACTATTGAAGAAGGAGAATATAATATAAAAGTTAATTTAGAGAATCATTCAGTTAAAGAAATAGACTTTGAAGATATAGAGATTTATGAAGACTTTACTGAGAATATTTATGTTGATGATGTTAATGAGACAGGCAATCTTTCTGAATTTGTAGAAGTATATGCAATTGATCCTACAAATCTTAACTTTACAAATGCAACTGTTACTGTAACTGCAAAAGGTACAAGTTTGTATAAATGTAAGGATTGGAATTTTACTTTGCAGGAATGCTATGGAAATTGGACATTGTTCAAAACAGGATTAGTTCCTGGACAAAATTATACATTTACATTAACACCAGAAGATCCTGGATACGGAGAATCTGATTGGTGGAATACTTCTTGGAAGTATAGAAAGCAGCTGAACATCACAAATAATAATCAAACACAAGTCCTAGAAGAAGGTTATTCTATTAGTTTCACTATAAATACAACAGGAAATAACTTCTTGGATAGTGGAGATGATGTCAGGGTAGTTTATTGGAACGGAACTGATTATATTGAATTAGATAGGTGGGGTGATGAAGATTTAGGCGGCGGATGGAATTCAAGCAATACAATCATTTGGTTTAAAACTCAGGCAAACATTTCTGCTGGCAGCTCTGACGCTAGCTACTGGGTATATTATGGAAATGCACAAGCTGGGTCAGCTCCAGCTTACTGGTCGGATTCGATGGGTGCAGATTCGCCTTCAAAAGTATTCTTTGCTGCAGAGGACTTTGAAGAGCACACCAATAACACAGATCCCGATGGATGGACTGATCAGGGCACAGAAGACTTTAAGGTAAGGCTCCATGGTTCTGAGAAATGGTTCCAAGTATATACATGGAATATGTGGGAAGATGGTTCAACAGCTTCGAGCATGGCTAACATTGGCGATGCTGTATGGAGAGCTAAAATCTATTATTGGCAGAATGGCAGTAATGCCTGGGGAGGAATAGGAGTCCGCACTAATAACAGCGGTGACGGTTACCTTGTCGTAGTCCGTGACGGCGGCTGGTACAGAGGCAATGAAACCTGGGGCGATGTAACTGGATGGATGTCTAACTCAGATATCCACTTCCCACTAGATACAAAAGGAGAAATTGAATTAATTACCCATGGAACCAATCTTGATGCATACTGGCACAATCCTCCAGGTTACAGTCCAGAGAAGGTCACTTTATTCACTGGCTTCACGCTGCCTTCAGGTACAGGTAAACTAAATGTCCATGTTGAGCGTCCAGGACTTGGCAATACCAGATGGATTGACGCAGATAACATAATTGTCCGCAAATATATGGCTCCTGAACCAACTGTCACAGTTGGCGCAGAAGAGAAAGAGTTTATACCTCCAGCAACAGTAACAAACCTAAACAACCAATCTGCAGGACAAACATGGATTTACTGGAACTGGACTAATCCAAGCGATGCTGACTTTAATGAAGCAATTGTTTATATTGATGGAGATAATGTAGCAAATACCTCAGATAATTTCTATAATGCTACTGGATTAAACCCAAGTACAGATCACACAATAACTATCAATACAAAAGATACATTCGGAAATGTTAATGACACTGATGTGAATAGTACTGCTTCAACATCGTCTGTCTTAAACATAACCTCAATCCAAATAATTCCAGACGATGATAATATAACAGCTGGAACTCAAATTAATCCAATTGAATCTACAAATGTAACTGTTACATTGATTGCAAATATTACAAACACTTCTGAGATTGATGACTGTAAGGTTAGAATATGGAATAGCAGTGGAAATTATAGCAGTCCTACATTAGATATTGTTGATGGCACTGTGCAGGATGTTGGCGGACAAACTCAGTGCAATGCTTCTTGGTTTATGGAGTATTGGAGGAATTCAGGAGATTGGAATCTAACTGTTGATGTTAATTTAACTGATTCAACTGCTGATAATGATTCTAGTAGTTATTATTACAATGTACTTGCGGCATTTGCTGTTAATGAAACATATATTAACTTTTCAGGATTGCCTGGGCAGACTATTAATTCATCAAATGCTTATCCTCTTGAGATTGAGAACTTTGGAAACAAGGTTCTGAATATTAGTATAAAAGGTACTGATTTTGTTGGTGTATCTGATTCTTCTTTTAACTTTAGCATTGGAAATGCTACTTACAATGAAAGTTCTAGTGGTGTTTTCAGTTCAATTACTGTTGATTATGTGCAAATTTCTGGCATAGATAATCTTGGTATCACTGATATTGCTTACTTGTACTTCAGAGGAACAATTCCAAGTGGAATGAAATCTCAGACTTATGAAAATTCAATTAGTGTGAAAGGTGAATAATGAAGAATAAGAGAAAAATAGAGGAAAGTGAAGGTTTGGATAGATATAAGGATATTGAATTAAAAGAAGATATCCAAATAATGAAGATATTATTAAAGAGATTGAAAAAGAGATATAATATATCTTCAACAGAGATAATTAATCTTGCTAAAGAAGAGATAGTTATACCTAGTTCAATTTATACTAAAAAATTAAGTCCTTTAGAAGCAAATGTCAAGTATTTGAAAGAAAATTTAGATCTTGATTATTCTAAGATTGCGGAACTTCTTGGAAGAAACAGGAAAACTATCTGGCAGGCTTATAAGAATTCTGTTAAGAAGAAAATATCTAAGTTTAAGATAGCTGAAACCAGATATGTTATTCCTGCTTCTAATCTTAAAACTGAATTAAGCATATTAGAAACAACTGTTGTTTATTTGAAGGATCAGTATAATTTATCTTATAGGTATATTGCTGAGTTATTGCAGAGAGATGAACGAACAATATGGACTGTTTACAACAGAGCCATGAAGAAGATTAAAAGATAATTACCCCTACAAAATAGAAAGATTTATATATTTGTAGGGGTAACTTTTAAAAGTAATAAAAGTATTCTAATTATTATAAGTAGTATAAGTAATACCATAAATTGTATGTTCTTAAAGTATTACTAGTAATGTAAGTAGTAAAAGTAGTAGTAAATATAGCCTTTAGTATAGAAAAGCTTATATACTAATTATTACTTACATATGTTTACTAGTAATGGCAGACAGAGTAGAAAATCGACGAGTTAGAGAAAATTTTAGAGGTTCTACTACTGTTAAATCTAGGTTCTACATACCAAGCTGCATCTTCAGCAAAAAATTAAGCAGTTTTGAGACAATTGTTAAGTTTTTAAAAGAAAGTTATGGTCTTAAAAATCAAGAGATTGCTG